>JAFAWI010000363.1 GCA_019241915.1 Alphaproteobacteria bacterium | reverse complement strand
AACACGCTGCGGTGATTGGCGAACGCCGCGCCGCGTTGGCGCAGCTCGGTGAGGAATGGTGTGTCGGCGCCGATCAGGTCCGCACGCAGGCTGTCGCAGATGACGATGACAACCCGCTTGTCGCCCTTCATGGCGATCTCCCAGCGTTGAACCCTCGCTTTGCGTCCTTCGAAGCCCGCTGCGCGGGCCCCTCAGGATGCGAAAAAGCGGAGGATGCCATGAATGAAGAGCCCCTCATCCTGAAGTGCGAGCATCGGACTTAACCGGTGCGAGCCTCGAAGGGCGCCCCACGGCTATGCCGCTTCGACGCCGTTGAGGACAAAGTCGAAAATATCGAAATTGCGCAGGCGGCCTCTCGACTTGTCGCGATATTCGGCGGTGAGCGGGTGCGACAGCAGGAACGGCACGCGCTGCTCGCCGCGTCCGCCATGCGAGCGCAGCCGGTGCCCCGCCAGCGCCGACAGATCGTGCTCCGCGGCGCCGGCGCCGACTGCCGTGTTGGCGTCGCCCGTCACCACCAGATCGGCCTCGCGGTCGTACGGCAGCTCGTATTCCGCAGCGGCCGCGGCGCGGTCGAGCACCCCGTCGATCCCCGGCAGCTCGCGCACCGCGCGCGCCAACTCGGCTGGTGTGGCGCCGTTGCGGGCATAGACCCGGACAAACGAGCCGAGCGCGCCGTGGTGGCGGACAAACGGGTCGGTGATCGGACAGATGACGCGCACCGTGCCGGCGCCGAACCTGGCGTTCAGCACGTCTTCCAGATAGATCACATGCGGGCTGTCGTCGGGCAGCGCCTTGTCGTTCATTCCATGATCGGCGGTTACGCCGACGACGCAGCCCAGCGCCATCAGCCGCGCAATTCGTTCGTCGAGCGCGCGGTGGAAATCCAGCGCCTCCGGTTCATCCGGCGCGTGGCCGTGCTGCACATAATCCGACAGCGACAGGTAGAGCAGCTCCGCACGCCGTTCCTCGACCAATCGAATGCCGGCGTCGAGCACGAACAACGACAGATCGGCCGAATACATGTCGGGCTTCGGCCGCCCGACCAATGCCTCGGCCGCCGCAATGCCGTGCTCGGCGATGCTGCAGCGGTCGGCCGCCTCCGACGAAAAGCAGATGCCGCGCATGCCATGGCCCAGCATGCGGCGCAGCTTGTCCTTGGCAGTGATCGCGGCGGTGGCGATCCCGGCTTGCGACATCGCCGCCAGCAGCGTCGGCACGCGCACCATCGCCGGGTCGGTCATCATCACTTCGGCGCCGGTGTCCCGGTCGAGCGCGAAATTGCCCGAGATCCCATGCACCGCCGGCGCGACGCCGGTGACGATCGAAACATTGTTCGGGTTGGTGAAGGTAGGCATCACTGCGTCGGCCGTGCCGAAAAAACCGCGCTCGCGCAGCCTGGCAATGGTCGGCAGCACTCCGGCTGCGATACCGGCATCGAGATAGGCCGGGTCGCAGCCGTCGGCGCAGATGACCGCGGTCGGCCGAGCGGGGCGGCGATAGAGACGGCCGTTGACGCGGATCGTGCCCATGAGACGCCTTGGCGCGGTGTCGCCGCGCATCCTAATCGATCCGGCTCTGGCGTGATACCGGCGAACCCCGTATCCAGAGCGCCGGTGCAACCGCAAAGGACGAGCAGGTTGAACACGGGTCCGGAGCTGAGCGTCGACTGGCTGGCTTGGGCCGAGCTCGGACAGGACCGGCTCTACGAGCTGCTGCGCTTCCGGCAGGCGGTTTTTGTCGTCGAACAGGCCTCGCCTTACGCCGATCTCGATGGCCGCGACGCGCGAGCGCAGCATTTGCTGGTGCGCCGCGGCGACGCCCTGGTCGGTTATCTGCGGCTGATCGAGCCGGACCCACTGGTGCGCATCGGCAGGGTTGCGGTCGCGGCCGAGGAACGCGGCCGCGGCCTTGCGCGCGCGATGATGGACGCGGCGCTGCAGCGCGCTCGCGAAGTCTATCCGCACCGGGACGTAGCGCTGAGCGCGCAGACCCATCTGCAACCGTTCTACGAGAGCCTCGGCTTTGTCGCGACATCCGTGCCCTACGACGACTGCGGTGTGCCGCATGTCGACATGATCGGGCCGCCGCGCGAGGTCTGAAGCGCCAAAAACGCGCAGGCCGCGGTCGCCGCACCGTGCCTAAAATCGCGCGATGAGCATCACCAGTGGGACGACTGCCCATGCCGCGCCGGGCCGCAGCTGGCTGCTTCTCGTTGGCGCCTTTGCCGCGTTCACGATCAGCGCGGCGGTGATGCACGCCTACCCGGTCTATCTGGTGGCGCTGATCGGCGACTTCGCGTGGAGCCGGGCCGAGACCTCGATCCCCTATTCGGTTTCGCAGCTGGTCGGCGGCGCCAGCTCGCCGTTTGTCGGCCTGCTGGTCGACCGCCTCGGGCCGCGGCGGCTGTTGTGGCTCGGCGGCGGGTTGCTGGTGTCGAGCCTCGTCGCCAGCGCCTATGTCGGGGCGCTGTGGCAGGTCGTGATCCTCTACGGGATCGTGATGACGATGGGCGCCAACTGCCTGGGGCTCGTCGTCTTCGTGCCGATCCTGTCGCGCCACTTCGTGCGGCGGCGCGGTATGGCGATATCGATTGTGCAGTCGGCCAACGGTATTGCCCGCGGCATTTCCGCGCCGCTGATCCAGCTGCTGATTTCGGGGATCGGCTGGCGCGCGACCTATCTGGCGCAAGCGGTTTTCATGGCGGCGTCCATCGTGCCGCTGACCGCGGTGTTCCGCCGGGCCGAGCCGGCGGCGCCGTCCCCTCCGGCCGGACCCAGCGTGCCGGCCAATGTCGCCGCAAGCGCGGCAGGTTGGACCCTTGCCGAGGCGGCGCGGACTCCGCATTTCTGGCTATTGTTTGCGGTCTACCTGTTTACCGGCCTCGGCAGCTTTTTCGTCTCTCTGCACCAGCTCGCCTTCGCGGTCGATATCGGTTTCGACAAGATCTACGCGGCGGGGGTGCTGGGGATGGGCGCGTTTCTCGCAGTGCCCGGCATCGTCGTCACCGGCACACTGTCGGACTATATCGGGCGCGAGGTCTCGGCGCTGCTGGCCTACGGCTTCTCGATCTTTGGCGCACTCTGCGCGCTGTTCATCACCTCCCCCGATCAGCATTTCCTGTTGTGGCTGCACGCCTGCTTTTTCGGTCTGACGTGGGGCGCCCGAGGCCCGGCGATCACCGCCAAGACCGCCGATTTGTTTCCCGGCAGCCGGCTCGGCACAATCCTTGGCGTGATCACGATCGGCAGCGGCCTCGGCGCGGCGCTCGGGTCATGGGGCGCCGGCGCAATCTTCGATCTTTCCGGCAGCTACCGGCTCGCCTTTATCCTGTCGATCGGTTCGTATCTCGGCGGCTGCATCGCATTCTGGGCGCTGCGCCGCCCGCCGGTGCGCCGCGGCCGCTAGCTTGCGATCAATCCTTCGGCGACCCGTTCTTGGACGCAGGTCCGTTCGGGCGGCAGCGTCACCGTCACCGTCGTGCCGCGGCCGAGGGAGCTGCCGATCGACATGGTGCCGCCGTGCAGCTCGACAAGGCGCTGCGCCAGCGGCAGTCCGAGACCGGTGCCGCCGTGCGGCCGGGAGAGGCTGTTGTCGATCTGGCCGAACGGTTGCAGCGCGCGCGGGATGTCTTCCGGGGCCATGCCGATGCCGGTATCGGCGACCGTGATCGTGACCTCGCCGGTCTCTTCAAGCCGCGCGACCACCCGCACCTCGCCGCCTCTGGGGGTGAATTTGACCGCGTTCGACACGAGGTTGAGCAGCACCTGTTCGAGGCGCAATTCGTCGCCGCTCACCCGTAGCTCGGTCTGCCCGAAATCGAGCGCCACGCCGGCGGCGGTTGCGCGGTCGGCGACCATGCGGCGACACGTCTCGAAGATCGCACTGATCGCCACCGGCCGGTCGCGGAGTTCGAGGCGGCCGGCCTCGACCTTGGACAAGTCGAGCAGGTCGTTGATGATCCGCAGCAGGTGATGGCCCGAGCCGTTGATGTCCTGTGCGTAGTCGCGGTATCGCGCATCGAGCGGCCCAAACAAGGCCGAGGAAATGACCTCCGAAAAGCCGATGATCGCGTTGAGCGGCGTGCGCAGCTCGTGGCTCATGTTCGCAAGGAAGTTGGTTTTTGCCTGATTGGCCGATTCGGCAAGGTCCCGCGCGGTGCGCAACTCGTGCTCGATCTGCCGCCGAATGGTGGCGTCACGCGCCACGGTGAACAGGTATTCGTTATCGCCGTACCGAAAGTAGCTCATCGTGATGTCGACGGGGATCATGCGCCCGTCCTTGGTACGCCGCTGGCCTTCAAAGTTCGACGAACCCAGTTCCTTATGATGTTGCCAGCGCTCCGCCCAGTTTTGCGGGGTGGTTTGCACCGCGACATCGAAGACAGTCATGCCGAGCAGCTCTTCGCGGCTATAGCCGAGCTGTCGGCAGGTGGCATCGTTGACGTTGAGGTAGCGTCCGGAAGGATGGACAAGCGAGATCGCTTCGGACGAGCGATCCATTGCCGCTTGCAGCAGACGCAGCTCCTGCTCCGCCGCGCGGCGCACCGCCGCCTCGCGCTGCAGTGTCTCGGCCAGTTCCCGCAGCCGCGCCGCGCGGGCCCGGCTGGCAACAAGGTAGAGCGTCAACAGCAGGGTCATCAGCAGGCCGCCGGCCAGCTCCAGCCGGCCGGCGCCGGCTGTTCTCGCGTTGAGCTGCCGTGGCGTGCCGCGCAGAATCAGGGTGAAGTCCCGCCCGGCGAAGCGGAAGGGGGCGCTCCAATACGGCGCGACCAGCGCCGCCGCCTCGTCGGTGGGTGTGCCCTCCGTACGATCGGCGGCAGCCCCCGCAGCGTAGACGAGGCGCTGGCCGCGGGGAGCGGCGTCGTCGATGACGTAAAAGTCGGTTCCGGCGGCGGTCGGCTCAAGCCCTTCGATGATCGCGCCGAGCGCGCTGCCGAACGACAGCCGGACCGTCAGGATGCCGACGGGGAGAACGTTGTGGCCCGGTTCCGCGGCGGGGAATACAGGCACGTAAAGCAGGCTCGCGTCGTCGCCGTAGGTTGCGCGTTTCGGCGGCGAGGCGACCGGCCGCGCGCTCGCGATCGCGCGTTCGAGCGCCGCACTTTGGCTCAAATCCAAGCCGACCGGTGCGTCGGCCTGCTCGGGCTCGAAATAACGCAGCGGGAAGTAGACCGATCGTTGCGGCGAAACGGCAAGGCCCGCCCCCGGCGTCGATTGCCGGATGGCGAAACCGCCGGGCCGCTCCGCTCCGGCCTCGGTCTCGAACGCTGCCCGGTCGGCATCCTCGACACGCGGCGCCCAAGCGAGGCTCTGGAACCCCGATTGCAGCATCCCAGGCAGCTGAAAGATGTTTTGCGCGTATGCGTGAAAGCGCGCCGCATCGAGCCCGCGGTACGGGAAGGCGGCGGCAAAGCCTTCGACTGTGCCTTCGTACCGGCTCAGCGCTTCCTGCAGCGTGCGCGCGCTGTTCGCCGCATGTGCCGAGAATTCAGCCGAAACGCGCTCCTTCGCGGCGTTGCGAGCGTGGTCGAACGAGGACAGCGAAGCGATAACCCCGAGCAGCGCCACGAGCGCGGCCGGCCAATGCCGTGGGATGCCGATCCAATCCATTAACCGCGGGCCCTCGGCCCCCTGCGTTGGGGGGTATTGCGCCCTAGGATCGGCGGATTTCGTTGAATATCGGTAAAGCAAGCGTCCGGATGGGCCGCGCGGGCGCGCTCACCTGGGTTTCAGTGCCAGCGCTTCAATCGTGCGGCACAGACCGCGCTCCTGGTTGAGCGCCGAGTTGATCTGCATCTCCTTGAGCCGCTCGCCGAGGATCAGATGGGTGCCGAGCGCCGCGAGCCCCTCGTGCTGCAGGCGCTCGCGGTTGCGGATCGTCGCCGGCAGCGTCGCCTCGGTGGTGTCCTCGAACCGTGCGATCGCAAACCCGGCCGCGGCCAAATCCGCCCGCATCTCGTCGACTGCGGCGAGAAAGCTCGTCTCGGCTGTCTCGGCCCACGGCACCGGATAGATGAAGTCGCCGTCGGCGCCGCGGCACAGATTCGACAGCGCCAGCGACCCGCCCGGCTTTAGCGCCCGAAACGCCTCGCGATAGAAGGCGCGCTTGTCCGCGATGTTCATGATCACGTTCTGCGAGTAGGCGCGGTCGAATTGACCGTCCGGCACCGGCAGCGCGAGCGCGGAGCCTTGCTTGATCGTAACCCGGTCGGCGAGCCCGGCGGCGCGGTTGAGCGCCACCGCCGCCTCGCAGAATTCCGGAGTCAGATCGACGCCGGTCACGCGCACGTCGCAATGCGCGGCGATCCACCGCGCCGGCCCGCCGATCCCCGATCCGATGTCGAGGATGTGCTCGCCCGGCTGCGGCTTCAGCAGCTCGACCAGTTCGCGGGTAGCGACGATGCCCCGCCCGTGAAAATGATCGAGCACCGACAAGGCGTCGGCCGTGACCGGCGCCTCGGCTCCGTGCGCCGCGCGCAGCGCCGCCAGGATGCGCTCGGCGATGCCGCCGCTGCCGTAGTGCCGGGCAACCTCCGTCTCGATAGCCATGCCGTGTTCCTCGCGCTTAAATGGCTGCCGACCGCGATGCTAGCTGCATCGCACCGCAGTGGGGAGGGCGCACAATGGCGATCAAGGTCGAACGGTTCCAGCCTGCGGGCATGGATGTCCGAATGCAGGAAGGCAAGGCCGCCTATTCGCACGTTGTCACCGTCAGCGGGACCGGGAAGCTGGTGTTCGTCGCCGGCCAGCTCGGCCGCGACGCGGCCGGCAACATCGTTCCCGGCGGGATGCGGGCGCAGATGGAGCAGACCTTCAAGAACCTCGATGCCTGCCTCAAGGCCGCCGGCGCCAGCTGGGCCGATGTGATCAAGACCAACACCTTCGTCACTGATTATGACGCCTTCTCGCAGTGCCGCGACGTGCGCATGCGCTATTTTGGCGTCGCCACCCCGACCAGCACGACCATTCGCATCAGCGGCCTCGCCCAACCCGGGGCGATGGTTGAGATCGAGTTGATCGCCGCGATCGACTAGGCTTTCGAAGCGGGGTGCCGACCCTGGCGGCCCTCCCCGCGGCGGGCGCTGAAGCTATCGCACCGTCTCGTACAGCCGCTCGTCGTAGAACGCGCCTTCGAACGGCGTCACCTTGGCGCGGAACGTCCGCGTGTGGTCGGCGACGACGTGGGCGCCGCGCGATTTGTGGTCGCTCCACGCCTCGATCAGCTGGAAATGGTTCGGGTGCCCGTCCCACAGCACCGCATCGAAGCGTTGCCCGCCGCCGTCCTTGCGGCTGTCCTCGACGAGCCCCTTGACCAGGCCGGCGACCTCATCCTTGCCGGCCGGGAACACATCGACATGCGTCAGCACCCAGGCGCTGCCGCTCAGATCGGCCGCCGTCGCCGGGGCGACCGCAAGCGGCACAAACTGGCGTGCCTCGAACGGACTGACGAACATCGGCTGCAGCTTCTCGGCGAGCGCCTTTATCGCCGCGCCATGCGCATCGGCGGCCGCCTTGTCGCGCCATGCCTCGACGATCGCGTAGCGACCCGGCCGACCGAGCTCGTGCAGCAGGGTCAGCTCGGCGTTGCCGTCCTCCTTGCGGCTGGCCGCCGCAAACTGGCGCAACAGCCCCAGGGCCTTGCGGGATGTTGCCGCGGCGACCTCGAAATAGGTCACGGCATAGATGCCGGGCGTTGCCGGCTGTTGTGCTCCGGCGGGCGGCGACGCGGCTTGTTGCGCCCGCGCCGGCTGCATCGTCGAGCCGGCTGCCATCAACAGGCAGCCCAATGCCAGCGCCATCGTCCGCATCGCATCCTCCCCAGAGTTGATTGAGAAGATGCTCGCACAACCGCCCCACCCTGTCATTCCGAGATAGCTCGCCCGGCTGCCCAGGAGCGAGGGCAGCTGGAAGCTAATGGAACCGGGGCATCACCTCTTTGCAGATCAGCTCCAGCGACCGCATCATCGTCTCCGCCGGGATCGCCGCCCCGAAATTCAATTCGAACAGGATGCCGTCGATGCCGAGCTCCGCTTCCAGCTCCTTCAGCCGATCGACCACGGTATCCGGCTCGCCGACGATGACCTTGTCGCGGATCACGTCGTCGTAGGTCGCGCGCTTCACCTCTTCGACCTCGGCGCGCCGCCGCGCGTTGGGCGAGCCTTCGAG
>JAFAWI010000350.1 GCA_019241915.1 Alphaproteobacteria bacterium | reverse complement strand
GGCTGGCCGCTCTATCGCGGCGGGAAGCTCGATATCAGTTGCTCGGTCAAGGCCTATTTCGCGCTGAAGGCAGCCGGCGATTCGCCCGATGCGCCGCACATGGCGCGGGCGCGCAACGCCATTCTGGCTGACGGCGGCGCCGCCCGTTGCAATGTCTTCACGCGGATCCTGCTGGCGCTGTGGGGCGAAGTGCCGTGGCGCGCGGTGCCGGTAATGCCGGTCGAGATGATGCTGCTGCCGCACTGGTTCCCGTTTCACCTCGACAAGGTGTCGTACTGGTCGCGCACGGTCATCGTGCCGCTGTTGGTGTTGATGGCGAAGCGGCCGCGCGCGGCCAACCCGCGCGGCATCTCGATCGCAGAGTTGTTCGTCGAACCGCCCGAGCGGGTGCGCGATTGGATCATGCCGTCGACGCCGACCGTGACGGCGCGCGCCTTCTCGGTGCTCGACCGCATTCTGCGCCGGCTCGAACCGACCTTCCCGCCGTATATGCGAGATCGCGCGATCACGCGCGCGGCCGCCTTTGTCGACGAGCGGCTCAACGGCGAGGACGGGCTGGGCGGCATCTTTCCCGCAATGGTCAACGCGCTGCAGATGTACCTTGCGCTCGGCCACGCCCTCGAGGATGCGCCGTGCCAAACCGCGCTCGGCGCGATCAGGAAGCTGCTGGTGGACGAGACCGAGCAAAGCTACTGCCAGCCTTGCCTGTCGCCGATCTGGGATACGGTTCTGGCCGGGCAGGCGCTGATGGAGGTCGGCGACGTTGCTGCGCCGGCATTGCGCCGCGCCTTCGATTGGGTCGCCGGCAAACAGGTGCTCGACGCGACCGGCGACTGGGCCGTGCAACGGCCCGGGCTGCGCCCGGGAGGCTGGGCCTTTCAATACGAAAACCCGCATTACCCCGATGTCGACGACACTGCCGCCGCGGGACTGGCGCTCGACCGCTTTGACGCCGCTCTGTATCGCGACGGTCTCGAGCGCGCGGCGGAATGGATCCTCGGCATGCAAAGCAAGAACGGCGGCTGGGGCTCGTTCGACGCCGACAACACGCATTTCTACCTCAATCACATTCCCTTCGCCGACCACGGCGCGCTGCTCGACCCGCCGACTGCCGATGTCTCGGCGCGGTGCCTCGGGTTTCTGGCGCAGGCCGGCTATGCCGCCGATCATCCTGCGGTCGCCCGGGCTGTGGCTTTTCTCAAGCGCGAGCAGGAAACCGACGGCAGCTGGTTCGGCCGCTGGGGCACGAATTACATCTACGGGACGTGGTCGGTGCTGTGCGCGCTCAACGCCGCCGGCGTCAGCCCGGAATCGGCGGTGATGCGCCGGGCGGTAGAGTGGCTGGTCGCACGGCAGCGGCCCGACGGCGGCTGGGGCGAGGACGGGTCGAGCTACGAGGCCGGAGGACCGCACGGCGAGGCCGAATACAGCACCGCCTCGCAGACCGCCTGGGCGCTGCTCGCGCTGATGGCCGCCGGCGAGGCGGCCCATCCCGCTGTCGCGCGCGGCATCGGCTATCTGGTCGAGACGCAGCAACCCGACGGCGCCTGGGACGAGCCATGGTACACGGCGGTGGGTTTCCCGCGCGTTTTCTACCTGCGCTATCACGGGTACCGTGCGTACTTTCCGCTGTGGGCGCTGGCGCGCTATCGCCGTCTGCGGCGCGCCAATTTGCCACGCGTGCCCTACGGCATATAGCTCGGCCCCGGGCTCTGCGGGAAATCGCCGCGCCGCGAGCCGGCAATTAGCGCTGGCGGCGCGCGCTCACCTCACGTAAGAGGATGATCCGTCACAAGAATGTCCGGCATCGAGGTTCTTGCCTTGTCTTACACGGTGCTCTGCACGACCGGTTTGGAAGCCGAAGCGCGGATTGCGCGTCAGGCCGGTCTCGCCGCCGTGGTCGGCGCCGGCGACCGGGGCCGCACCATCGCGGTGGTTGAAGAAGCCGCCTCGCGGGCCGAATGTCTTGTCAGCTTTGGCATCGCCGGCGCACTCAAGCCTGGTCTTCGCGCCGGCGACATCATCCTGTCCACCGAAGTGATCGACGACGACCGCCGCTGGCTCAGCAGCGAGGCTTTGCGACCGCATATCGCGGAGCTGGCGACCGAGATCGGCGCGATCGAGGGGCCGGTGCTCGGTGCGCATCTGGCCGTGGCGACGCGGCGCGACAAGCGACGCGCCTGGAAGGAGACCGGCGCCCTCGCCGTCGACATGGAGAGCGTCGTCGTTGCGCGTGCCGCCGCGGCGCTCGGCATCCCCTTCGTCGTGTTGCGGGCGGTCGCCGACCCGGCGGTGCGCGAGCTGCCGCCGGCGGCGCTGGTCCCGCTCAGCGAGGAGGGCCGGCCGGCGCTGGGGCCGGTGCTGGCGTCCGTCATGCGGCAGCCGCAGCAGGTGCCGACGCTGATGGCGCTGGCGCGCGAGGCGCGCCAGGCGCTTCAGGCGTTGGTCGCCCCGGCGCGCGCGCTCAACCGCATTCTCGCGAGCGCCTGAGACGCCTTGCGGCGCGGCTAGTAGCGGTCGCGGTCGTCACGGAACTCGCGCTCGTGCCTGGCCTCGCGGTGATGCTCGTAGAGGCAGCCGACGCCGGCGCCAAGCAAGCCGTGATGGCCGGCGAAATGGCCGATCACGCCGCCCGCGACCGCACCCCGCAAGCAGCCTGCGGCATTGGCTTCGGGCGCCGCAAGTCCCGCGAGGGCGACGGCGCCGACGATGACGAGAGCAAATTTCTGCACGGTTTTACCTCCGGTTCGGGTAGGGCCGCCCCCGGGCCGCCCATTGTCGTTGGGTAACGGCGCCGCATCAGGCGAGGTTCACCGGCAGCCGATCGCGCTATGCGATCATGCCCCTGAGCTTGAGGACGGCTGCGCCGGGAGCGGTCAGCACCGGGCAGCGCACCGCCGCGCGGACCGCCGCCGCCGCACGCGAGGTCGAAAAATGCGCGAGCAGCACCGCATCGTAATCGGCGAAGCGCGGCGCGGCGATTGCCAGGCGCTCGTCGTGCTCGGCGCCGTCGCCCTCCTGCAGCGCCTTCATCGCCCCGGCGACAGAGAAACTGTCAAGCGTCGCGGCGGATTTGGCCGCGACCGCCATGGCGCGAAATTCCTCCTCCATGCCGGCGATGCTGGGCTGGAACGTGGCGAGCATGCCGAGCCGCTTGCCGGCGGCCAGAGCCGCCTCGAACATTGCCTCGTTTGGCTTCAGCACCGGAACCCGCGCCGCGGCGGCCGCCTTGTCGATCGCCTCGCCGAACGCCGAGCAGGTAAACAGGATGCCGTCCGCGCCATTGTCCTCGGCGTATTTTGCGAGCAGCAGAAAGCGCGCCGTCATCGCCTCGGTGAGGCAGCCGTCGCGCTCGCGATCGCGCGACAGCGAGGTGTCGAGAATGTCGATGCACTCGGCATCCGGCCACGACTGGCGAAACGCCTCGTGCACCGGCGCCATCGCCACGCTGACGGCGTGTATGAGTGCGATCCGCGGCATCGTCCGGCCTTGCTGACAACCGAGCGGCGCCATGGTAGCAGGCCTGCGTCGGCGGCGGT
>JAFAWI010000513.1 GCA_019241915.1 Alphaproteobacteria bacterium | reverse complement strand
CGGTCTCTCCCGCGTGATGGGATGGCGGCTGGCGGGCGGGAGGCGGCGCGATGAGGTTTATCGACCGGATCGGCATCGATGTCGGCCGCAAGCTGGTGCTGGAGGACGCGATCGAGTGGGCCGCCGAAAACCAGGTGCGCTACATCGACATCCAGCTCGACACCGGTGACAACGCGCTCGGTACGATCAGCGGCGTGCGCGGCGCGCGGGCGCGGGCGCTGTGCGAAAAGCACCGCGTGGCGCTCGGCTTACACACCGCCTCAGCGGTCAATGTCGCCGAATATGCCCCCCATGTCGGCGACGCGGTCGAGGCTTATCTGAAGGCCTATGTCGACGCCTCGGTGCGTCTCGGCGCCAGGTGGATCGTCATGCATGCCGGCTTTCATTTCACTTCGGACAAGGCGCAGCGCATGCAGGCCGGCCGCGAGCGGCTGCAGCGCGCGGTTGCCTACGCCGAGGGCAAGGGCGCGCTGATCCTGCTCGAAAACCTCAACAAGGAGCCCGACAACGCCGAGGTGCACTATCTTGCACATACGGTCGAGGAGTGGCGCTTCTATTACGACGCGATCCGCTCGCCGTCGCTCAAGCTGTCGTTCACCGCGAACCACGCGCATCTGGTGCCGGACGGCATTGACGGCTTTATGGCGGCGATGGACCTGGGGCGCGTTGCCGAGGTGCGACTGGCAGACTGCTTTCGCAACGGTTTCGAAGAGCATCTGCGGCCGGGCACCGGAGACCTCGATTTTGGCGACCTGTTCCGCCGTCTCGAAGAGGGCGGGTTCAAGGGCCACTACACCAACGCATTCGGCTCGCTCGACGACATGCTCGCGGCGCGCAGCTATCTCGTGGCGATGGCCAAAGCCGCTGGCGTCGCGGTCGACTGAGCCTCGTCCGCGCGCCGGTCGTCGTCGCACGTGACCGCGCAAAGCCGGTCATGCCGAGACGTAGGGTCTTCTCGACCCCTTCAATCCTGTGCCAGTGTCCGCTGCGCCAAGGGCAAGGTCACCGCGTGCGGGCCGTGGCTCGCGACGAAGGCGAGGACGCGGTTGATCCAGCCGGCCACGGTGACCCGTGCCCCGCGAGCGAGGCCGGCATAGCCGATACGGGCGACCTTGTCGGCGCTCATCATCCGGTTCTTTTGCAGCCCCGTCGGCACGCCGCCGGCAATGGCGAAGAACTCGGTCGCGGTCGCGCCTGGGCAGAGCACGTTGACCGCGACCCCGGTTCCCTTCAACTCCTGCGCCAGCGCCTCGCCGAGATGGCGGATATAGGCCTTGCTGGCCGCGTAAACCGCCATATTGGGGCAGGGGAGGAACGATGCGGTCGACGAGACCAGCACGATCGTGCCGCGCCGGCGCGCCAGCATGCCCGGCAGCAGCGCTTGCGTCAGCTCGGTCAGCGCGACGATGTTGACCTGCATAATCTCATCGTGCCGCGCCGCGGCAATGCGGGCAAACGGCCCGTTGGCGCCGAGACCCGCGTTGTTGATCAGAACGTCAACGGCAGTCTCGCCGAGTTTGGCGACAAGCGCCGCGGCGCCGCCGGGCGCGGCGAGATCGGCCGGGACGATCCGCACTTCCGCGCCGAAGCGTCGCAGCTCGGCGGCCAGCGTCTCCATCGGTTCTCGGCGCCGCGCGCTCAACACCAAATCGTGGCCGTGCCGCGCGAGCTCGCGCGCCAGCGCGGCGCCGATCCCGCTCGAAGCGCCGGTGACGAGGGCAAGCGGGCGATTGCTGCTGCTCTGCATGGCCGACCTGTGATCTTATCCGCGCCGCCAACAATAAGACGGCGGGAGAGCGGATGGCGACGAAACATGCGGGTGCGGCGGGGCTGATGCTGGCCGCGGCCGTAGCCGGCGCGGGGCGGGCAGAGGACGCCATCCGCGCCGGCAAGTGGGAATTCTCGGCGCAGGTGCAGGTGCCGAATCTGCCGAAACTGCCGCCGGGCTTGACGCTGCCGCCAGGGGTCAATCTCGGCCCGGGCGGGATCAATGTGACGCGGACATCGTGCGTGACGACCGCGATGCCGGTGCCCGCCGACATGCGCCCGCCCAACCAGCAGCACGGCCAGTGCAAGATCGGCCGGCTCGACAAGCACGGCGGTGCGGTGCAATGGGAAAGCACCTGCAGCCAACCCGACGGCGCCGTTGTCCAGTTGGACGGCGCAGCGCACTACAGCGGCGACAAGATGGAAGCGACCTTCAAGACGCGAATCAGCGGCGGCGGCAATCCAACGAGCGAGACCAGCCAGCATATCTCCGGGCGCTATCTGGGACCTTGCGATGCCAAATGACCCGCAGCCGCGCCGCCGGCAAATCCAGCTGAGCGAGGCCGAGCAGCACGCATTCCTCGCCGCGAACCGCAAGGCGGCGCTGGCGACGCTCGACCGCCACGGCTATCCGCACCTCGTCGCGATGACATTCGGCGTCAAGGACGGCGTCTTTTACATGACGTCGTACGCCAAGGCGCAGAAGGTGCTCAACATCCGCCGCGACCCCAAGGTCGCGCTGATGATCGAGGCCGGCGTCTCGTACGGCGAACTGAAGGGGGTCATGGTCCGCGGCACCTGCGAGATTGTCGAGGGCGAGGCGGCGGTCCGCGACGCATGGGCCGTCATCGCCGGCCCCGATGCCAAACCGCGCCGTCGGGAAACCAAGGACAGCGCTGCGAAACGCGTCGCCCTAAAAGTGACGCCAACGCGCACCGTCAGCTGGGACCACACCAAACTCGGCGGCCGGTACTGACGCGGGATCGGCGTCCCGCGCCGTTCGAGGCTTCGCGGACGCGAAGCACCTCGGCTGAGGATGAGTT
>JAFAWI010000441.1 GCA_019241915.1 Alphaproteobacteria bacterium | reverse complement strand
CGCCATGTGCCGGCCGCCCTGACCAGCGCCGGCGCCTCGCGCGGGAACTCGTCGTCGACCGTGTATTCGTAGCAGCGGATTGTCGCCGCGTCGGGGTAGGCCGCGTCGATCGCCGCCAGCGCCTCGGCCAGCGTCGGGAAATCGCCGGTCATCTGCAGCCGGCTGTTCCACACCCCCTTGGCGGCGCGGGTCAGCATGCCGCGCGTCGGCGCGTCGGTCTCCGGCACCCGGTCGATATAGGCGGTGACCTCGATCCCGACCGGCGCCGCCGGCTGCCCCTCGTCGCGCGTCACCTCGACCCGGAACGTGAGATAGCTCATCGCCCGACCATAAAACATCGCGGCGGCCGTTGTGGAGCGGCCCATTCGCCGCGCCATTCGGGTGCTTTCAAATCGCTCCGGCGCGCCATACGATCCGAGACGATGCCGCGGATCACCATCTCATATCGCCGGGACGATTCGGGCATCATCGTCGGGCGAATCTTCGATCGTCTCGTCGCCCGCTATGGCCGCGACGCGGTCTTTCGCGACATCGACAACATTCCGCCCGGTGTCGATTTCCGCCACCACATCGACCGGACGCTTGAGACGACCGATGTCGTGCTGGCGATCGTCGGGCCGAATTGGATCGGCCGGCACCGGACCGGGGCGCGGATGCAAAGCGAGGGCGACCCGGTGCGGGTCGAGATCGAGGCGGCGCTGCGCAAGAACCGCCCGCTCGTTCCGGTGCTCGTCATGGGCGCGTCGATGCCGCCCGTCGCGGACCTGCCGGAGAGCGTCCAGGATTTCGCCTACCGCAACGCCGTGCTGATCGACGCCGGTCAGGATTTCGATGTCCATATGGACCGTCTGGTCCGCGCGGTGGACGGTATTCTCGGCGGCCCCGCCAATGCCAAGAGTGCAACCGGGGCGCCGGCTAAAAGAGGGCATTCTAAAATCGCTTGGCTTGCGGCTGGGGCGGGGATGGTCGCCATTATCGTCGGCGCCGCGGCCGCATGGCAATTCGGCTTCTTCCACGCCGCTTTATCGACAATGCCGGTTGCGACGAATCCGCCGCCGCCACCGCCAGTCGCGCCGGCAGCCCCGCCTGCTGCCCCGGCTCCCGCAATGCACGAGAGTGCGCCGGCACAACCGCCGCCGCAACCCGAGGCCGAGGTGGCGTTCTGGCAGTCGATCTCGTCGAGCGGCAACCCTGCCGACTTCCAGGAATACCTGCGCCAATATCCCGATGGCCGCTTTGCCGGCTTGGCGCGCAATCGGGTGGCCGCGCTGTTGCCGCCGCCCGCGCCTTCACCGCAACCCACGGCACCGCAACCCACGGCACCGCAACCCGCCGCGATCGCGCCGCCGCCTCCCGTCTCGGCAAAATGCGGCCTCTCCGACGAGCAGATCATGCAGCCGGTCAAGGCGCTATATCAGGCGGTTAACACCAAAAACCTCGACCTCTATGCGGCGCAATGGGCCGAAGGCGGACGCTATGTCGATGTCGCGCGCGGCATCCAGCACACCAAGGACGAGAAGATCGCCGAACGGCGCAGCCGCTTCGCCGCCTGGGAGGCGGTGAGCCTGACGATGGACAATTTTGTCGTCGCCGACCGCTCACCCGGGCATGCAACGGTCGACATCGTCTATTCGATAACGGTCAAGAACTACGGCCGCCCGCCGGGCCGCGGTCAGACCGGCGTCTCCGAGCAATATCAGCTCGTCTGCTCCGCCGGCCGCTGGCTGATCGAGGCGAACATCGACGAGAACCGGTAAAAAGGGCGGCCGAAGTCACCCTTTCGTTCGCCGCTACGGCAGTTGGATCACGTCGCGTAGTCGGAGAACTGCACCGTGCCGGCGCGGCAGAGGGTCTCGATGTTTGACGCGCCGACCGCGCCCTCATGGTTTACAACTGCGCCACTTCCATTTGTGTCAGATCGGCGGTCGGAAAACGCTTTCGTACATTCAGCATCTCGAAACCAACGACACGGCCACCGGCATCAAAATCGAGAATAACCCCCGGGCTGACTTCCTCCGATTCGATGATCTTGGCCTCGTCGAAACGGATGTACAGCGCATCGGCTTCCTCATCCACGGTCATTCTCATGGCCTTCGGCTCCTTCTAGTCGCGCCGCGATCGAAGTGCAGCGTGATCACCCGAATGGCCGCTTCACTATCATAATAGACGACCCGAAGCATGCGATTGCCAAACTCGACGATTGGCGCGAACGCCCTGATAGCACCAATATGGGTTGTATCGGGTTCCTCGAAAACCGGGGCATCAAGCACGCGCTCGATCCAGTTGAACGGTATCTCGCGCTCATCCAGCATGTCCTGGGCGTGCTTTGTCAGGACGAGACGTCTGGCGGCCATCGCACTGCTTTCGACTGTCACTGAAAAGGCGGCTTGCGCCGCCCTTTCGCCTCACCCCCACAGGTAACCGTCAGGTCGAGTAGTCGGAGAACTGCACCGTACCGGCGCGGGCGCGGTAGTCGGTGCGCACGTTGACCAGCGCGACGCGGCCCTCGTCGACCTGCTTCTGCGCGCGCTCCAGCGCCGGGCGGATGTCCTCGGGCTGCTCGACGTATTCGCCGTAGCAGCCGAGCCCCTCGGCCATTTTGTCGTAGCGGGTGTAGCCGAGGTCGCGGCCCGGCTTGTTGCGCTGCGGATCCGCGGTCCAACCGCCATTGAGGCTGATGACGACAAGGATCGGCAGCTTGTGCCTGACCGCCGTGTCGAGCTCCATCGCATTGAGCCCGAACGAGCCGTCGCCGTGGACGCAAATCACCTGCTTGTCGGGTTTGGCCGCCTTGGCGCCGACCGCGAACGGCAGGCCGACCCCCATGGTGCCGAACGGCCCGGAATTGAGCCGGTGCCCCGGCTCGAAGGTCGGCATCGTCTGGCGTCCGAAGTTGAGCGTCTCCTGGCCGTCGACAATGAGGATCGCGTCGCGTTTGGCGAAGTTCTTGACCTCTTCCAAGAGCCGGATCGGGTGGATGTCGCCGTCGGTCGGGTAGTTGCCGCCGGGGCCGGCGCGCTTCGCCGCCTCGCCGTCGGCCAGCGTCTTGCGCCAGCCGGCAAACCGGTCGGCGGTCTTCGCGCCGAGCGCGTCGTTCAGTTGTTGCAGCACGCTCTTGCAGTCGCCGATCACGGGGATGTCGACATTGCGCGCCGAGCGGCCCATCTCGTCCGGGTCGATCTCGATGCGCGCGATCTTGGCGTTGGCGCCAAAGCGCGGTGGCGCGGCATGACCGATGATGTAGTTCATCCGCG
>JAFAWI010000440.1 GCA_019241915.1 Alphaproteobacteria bacterium | reverse complement strand
TCGTAGAGCCGGCCGGCCGAGATGCGGTTGATGCCGCGCTCGTATTTATGCGCCTGCTGATAGGTGACGCCGATCAGGTCCGCCAGCTGCTGCTGCGTAAAGCCGAGCATAATGCGCCGCTCGCGTACCCGCGCGCCGACGTGGTGGTCGATGTCCTGCGTGCGCGCGCCGGTGCGCTTGACCGGCTGGCGCTTCAGTTCGACGACGCCCGATGCGGCGTCCCGATCGCGTGATGCCATTCCCTGACCCCCGGTTTCGCCACGGCGGACGCCAGCAGACGACGAACAGCGCCGCCCGTCACGATCAACCGCCGGTTCCGGATTGGACGGTGCGCCTGTGGCAAATTTGAGGCAAGAGCACGGCCTTTTGCCGCGCTGCCGCATCCGGGGAGCAGCCTTGCAACAACGTGCTGCGCGTTCCCTTTGACAGTCTCCCTCAAGCGATGATACCGACGCGGACCTCTGCGGCGACGACGATCGATGCCCCGGATTTCGATCAACGACGGCTCCCTCTATTACGAGCGGCACGGCGCCGGATTTCCGGTGCTGATGATCTCCGGTCTGGGCGGCCTGGCGTCGTTTTGGCACGAGCAGGTCGCGGTCTTCTCCCGGCGCTACGAGGTCATCACGCATGACAGCCGCGGGGTCGGCGAGAGCGACCCGATTCGCGGCGGCTATACCGTCGACCGGATGGCCGGCGACGTCATCGCGCTGATGGACCGGCTGGAAATCGAGCGCGCGCACCTGATGGGCCACTCGACCGGCGGCGCGATCGCGCAGACGCTCGCGGCCGAGCACCCGAACCGGGTCGCCAGCATCGTGTTGTCGGCGACCTGGACCAAACCCGACGCTTATTTCCGCCGCATGTATGCGCTGCGCAAAGAGGTGCTGCAGCGCGGCGGCCCGGCGTCGTACGTCGCAGCGTCGACGCTGTTCCTTTACCCGAGCTGGTGGATCGCGAAAAACAACGAGAAGCTGCGCCATATGGAGGCACAGAGCCTGGCCAATTTCCCGCCGCTCGACATCGCGGTCAGCCGGATCGATGCCATCCTCGCCTTTGACCGCACCGCCAGCCTCGCCAAGATCAGGACACCGACGTTGGTCGTGGGGGCGGAGGACGACATTGTGACGCCGGCCTATTTTTCCGAGGAGCTGGCGCGGTTGATCCGCGGCGCGGAGGTCAAGATCTTCCCGCGCGGCGGACATTGGTTCCCGCAAGTGCTGGTTCGTGAATTCAACCAGGCGGTGCTGCCGTTCCTCAACTCGCACACGCCCGGCTCGGGGGTCGCGGCCGCTTAAGCCTAAATAAAGCGCTCCGCGGCAGACTGAGGGACGGGGTGGCGGCCGAAACGGCCGCGAGTTGGAGCAGCGATGAGTGCAAGCGTTGCGGGCGGCGGCACGGCCGCGCCAGGTGGGGTTCAGCCGTCCGCGGCGGTCCGCGACCGGCAGCGCCGGCTCGAGGATCGCGTCAATTACGATGAGCTGACCGGTCACTTCAACCGCGCCCGCCTGCGCGAGGCGATCGAGCGCGCGATCGCCGCCGAACGGCGCCGCCCGGTTGCCGCCGCGCTGATGGCGGTGGGGATCGACCGGATGGCCGCGCTGAACGAACGGCTCGGACGCGACGCGGGCGACACCGTGCTGATCGAGATCGGCAGCCGGCTCGACGATTGCCTGCGGGTCAGCGACCTCATCGGCCGGCTCGGCGGCGACCGCTACGGCATCCTGCTGCCGCAATGCAGCGAGGCCGATGTGCCCGCCGCGGCGCAAAAGATACTGGAGGCGGTGCGCGCGGCTCCGGTTGCGACGCTAGGCGGGCCGGCGGCGGTTACCGTGTCGATCGGGGTCGCGTCGTTCTGCGATCGCGGATCGACCGCGCACGAGATCATCGGCCGCGCCGAAACCGCGCTTGCCGACGCCAAAGCGGCCGGACGCGACTGCCACGTCCATTTCCGCGCCGACGCCACGCTGCGGGAGAGCGAGGACCGCGGCACCGAGATCGCCGAGGCGGTGCAGGCGGCGCTGCGGCAAAACCGCATCGCCTTTGCCTTTCAGCCAGTGGTCTCGGCGCAAAGCGGCGCGGTCGAGTATTACGAATGCCTGCTGCGGCTGCGCGACGAAACGGGGCGGCTGCAGCCCGCCGGCGAGTTTATCGAAGCGGTGGAGCGGGTCGGCAGCATCCGGCTGGTCGACCGCCACATCCTGGGCATGGC
>JAFAWI010000259.1 GCA_019241915.1 Alphaproteobacteria bacterium | reverse complement strand
AGGCGCGGACGCGGCCATAAAACGCTTCGGCCATCCGCTTTACCTGACGCCCCACACTGAGGTCGCTGGTGCCGATCTCGCGCAGCGAGCGGTCGAAATCGGCAAACATCGTGTCGAAGAAGCGCTGGGCCAGCGCCGGCGCCGGCGGCGGCTCGCCCTTGAGCCGGTGCAAATACAAAAAAGCATGCAGGCAGATCAGCTCGAACCGCCCGTCGAGCGTGTCGGGCACACCAAGCGCAGTGAAGAATGCCGGTCGGCGCGCCTGCTCGACCACGGACCCGTAGGCGCGCTCGGCGGCTGCGCGGAGTTGATTACGGCCGAACGGCACTGCGGCTCTCAGTCCCGCCGCCCAGCTGTTCGTTGACAGCGGCCGGCTCGCGAATAAAGTCAGCGCGAGACATGGGGCCAGATCGTAACCGTTTCAACATCGCCGCGCCGCGCGCCGCGCGCCCGGCTGCGCTGGCACGGGCTGCGGCGCTGACGGTGGCGTTGATGGTGGCGTTGACGGCCTGCACCGTGTCCGAGGACCAACGCGGTAAGCTGCCCGACGCCGATAAGCTGGCGCAAATCAAACCCGGCAGCACCACCAAGGAGCAGGTCGTCAAGATCCTCGGCAGCCCGTCGAGCGCCAGCACGTTCGACGACGATGTCTGGTACTACATCAGCCGCAAGACGCGGCAGGTCGCGTTCCTGTCGCCCGCGGTGCTCGACCAACAGGTCTTTATCGTCGATTTCGACGGCAAAGGCGTCGTCAAGGATATCGGTCACAAGACGCTGGCCGATGGCCAGCGGGTCACGCCGGCGGCGGGCGCGACGCCGGCGCCCGGCCGCGAGCTGTCGTTTCTCGAACAGCTGATTGGCAATATCGGCCGCTTTGGCAATACCGGCGGCGGCGCCAGCAAATAACGCCGCCTGCCGCCGGCGGCAGCCTTCCGGTCAGTGGCCGCCCCAGGTCCCCAGCACCGCGAGCAGCAGCAGCGCGACGATGTTGGTGATCTTGATCATCGGGTTGACCGCGGGGCCCGCGGTGTCCTTGTACGGGTCGCCGACCGTGTCGCCGGTCACTGCCGCCTTGTGCGCGTCCGAGCCCTTGCCGCCGTGGTGGCCTTCCTCGATGTATTTCTTGGCGTTGTCCCAGGCGCCGCCGCCCGAGGTCATCGAGATCGCGACGAACAACCCGGTGACGATGGTGCCGAGCAGCATTGCGCCAAGCGCGCCAAATGCCGCCGCCTGGCCCGCGACGACCCGCACCACGACGTAGAGGACGATCGGCGCCAGCACCGGCAGCAGCGACGGGATGATCATCTCGCGGATCGCGGCGCGGGTCAGCATGTCGACCGCGCGGCCGTAATCGGGCTTGGCGGTGCCCTGCATGATGCCGGGGATCTCGCGGAACTGGCGCCGCACCTCGTTGACGATGCCCCCGGCGGCGCGGCCGACCGCGGTCATGCCCATCGCGCCGAACAGATAGGGCAATAGACCGCCGATAAAGAGGCCGATCACGACGTACGGGTCCTGCAGCGCAAAGCGCACGTCGATGCCGGGGAAGTAGTGCTTCAGGTCCTCGGTGTAGGCCGCGAACAGCACCAAGGAGGCGAGCCCGGCGGAGCCGATCGCGTACCCTTTGGTCACGGCCTTGGTGGTATTGCCGACCGCATCGAGAGCGTCGGTGGTCTTGCGCACCTCCGGCGGCAGATCGGCCATTTCGGCGATGCCGCCGGCGTTATCGGTGACCGGACCGTAAGCGTCGAGCGCGACCACCATGCCCGCAAGCGCCAGCATTGTCGTCGCCGCAATGGCGATCCCGAAGAGTCCCGCGAAGATGTAAGACACGACAATGCCGACGCAGATCACCACCACCGGCAGCGCGGTGGCTTCCATCGACACGGCAAGGCCCTGGATGACGTTGGTGCCGTCGCCGGTGGTCGAGCTGTTGGCGATGCTGCGCACCGGCCGGTACTCGGTCGAGGTGTAGTACTCGGTGATCCAGACGATGAGGCCGGTGACGGCGAGGCCGACGACCGCACAGACCAGGATATCGCAGCCGGTGATCGTGCCACCGGTCATCGGCAGCCGCACCTGGAAGCCGACCAGCCAGCCCACCGCCGCGGCGATCGCGATGACCGAGATGATCCCGGTCGCGATCAGCCCCTTGTAGAGCGCGCGCATGATCGCGTTGTCGGGGCCGAGGCTGACAAAGAACGTGCCGATCACCGAGGCGACAATGCAGACGGCGCCGATCACCAGCGGCAGCAGCATCAGCTCGTCGCGCAGCGGCGGCTGAAAGAAAATGTTGGCGAGCAGCATCGTCGCGACGATGGTGACCGCGTAGGTCTCGAACAGATCGGCCGCCATGCCGGCGCAATCGCCGACATTGTCGCCGACGTTGTCGGCGATGACCGCGGGGTTGCGCGGATCGTCCTCGGGAATGCCGGCCTCGACCTTGCCGACGATATCGGCGCCGACATCGGCGCCCTTGGTGAAGATGCCGCCACCGAGCCGGGCGAAGATCGAGATCAGCGAGGCGCCGAAGCCGAGCGCCACCATCGCCTCCAGCACCGGCCGCAGATCGGCGCCGGGCACGGTGGAGCGCAGGATGAAATAGTAGCCGCCGACGCCGAGGATGCCGAGGCCGACGACCAAAAGACCGGTCACCGCGCCGGCCTTGAACGCGATGCCGAGCCCGGCGTTGAGCCCGGCGCGCGCCGCTTGCGCCGTCCGCACGTTGGAGCGGACCGAGACGTTCATGCCGATATAGCCGGCCGCGCCGGACAGCACGGCGCCGATCAGGTAACCGAGCCCGACCCGCCAGCCGAGCGCCACGGTCAGGATGATGAGGATCAGCACGCCGACCATTGCGATCGTGCGGTATTGACGGTTGAGATAGGCGCTGGCGCCGACCTGGACGGCGCCGGAGATCTCCTGCATCCGGGCGGTTCCGGCATCGGCGGCGAGCACTTGGCGGCTGGTCAACAGCCCGTAGAGCAGAGCAAGGGCGCCGCAGGCGATGACCAGGATATAGGCCGCAGACATTGTCGTTGTTTCCCCCAAGGGTGCGGACACAAAAACCCGCCGTCAGCGCCAGTCGATCCTGAGACGGGTCGGCGCGGTGGGGGCGGGTCAGGATGGCCGAAACATGACAGAAGCACGATTTCTAGGCAACCGCAGCGTCCCGCCGCGCCGGCATCAGAAGTGCCGCCAGCCGGCGCGCTCTAGCGCTATTTCCCGCCCCAAATCGCCGATCAGCCGCACGCCGGCGCCCGCCTCGACAAGGCCTATTTTTGCGATGGGCAAGCCAAGACTCTGCGACAGGCCGGTGATTTCTCCGTCGGCTTCGGGCGCCGCGGCGAACACCAGCTCGTAGTCATCGCCGCCCGTCGCCAACAGCGGATGCAGCGGGGGGTCGGCCATGACCGCTGCCCGTGCGGCCGGCGACAGCGGCACCCGCGCCAACTCGACCGTCGCGGCCACGCCCGAGGTCTTACAGATATGCGCGAGGTCTGCGAGCAGCCCGTCGGACACGTCGATCATCGCGTGCGCGATGCCCGCAAGACGCGGCCCCAGTTCGGTGCGCGGCTCGGGCAGCCGAAACCGCGCGGCCAGCGATGCGCGGTGTTCGTTCGGCAGCCTGCGCACCTCGCCGCGCAGTAGTTTGAGGCCGATAAAAGCGTCGCCGATCGTGCCGCTGACCCAGATTCGGTCGCCTGGTTGGGCGCCACTGCGGCGGATCTCCCGCCCCGTGGGAACGTGACCGATCGCGGTCAGTGTCAACGACGCCGGGCCGGGGGTCGACGTCGAATCGCCGCCGAGCAGCGCGATGCCGTAACGATGCTGGTCTTCGGCGAGCCCTTTAGCAAAGCGCTCGACCCAATCGTCGCCACGCGTCGCCGGCAGCGCTGTCGTTACCAGATAGCTGTGCGGCGTTGCGCCCATCGCCGCCAGGTCGGACAGGTTCCGCCGCAGCAGCTTTTTGGCGACCAGGTCCGGCCTGTCCTCGGCAAGATAATGAACCCCTTCGACCGCCTGGTCGACCGTGACCACAAGCTGACAGCCCGGCGGACAGTCGAGCAATGCCGCGTCGTCGGTGAGGCCGAGCGCACCGCGCCCGGCAAGCGGCGCGAAGAACTCGCGAATGCGCCCGAATTCGCCGAGGCGCCGAGGCCGCATCGGCCTACTGCATTTCCTCGCGGCGCAGCGTCCGGGCAAGCCGGTTGAGCACCCCGTTCGCCAGGGCCGGCTCGCCGCCGCCGAAAAAGGCATGCGCAATCGCGACGTATTCGGCGAGCGTGACGCGCGGCGGGATGTCGGCGCGGTGCGCCAGCTCGTAGGCGCCGGCTTCGAGGATCAGGCGCAGAATCGTTTCGAGCCGGCGCAGCGGCCATTCCTCGCTGAGCGAGGCCGCGATCGACTCGTCGAGCCGTTCGCGGTGCCGGGCAACCCCGCGCACGATATCGGCAAACAGCGTCTCGTCGGCTTCGCCATAGATTTCGCCGTCGATCTCGCGGCCGAGCCGGTGGTGCAGGAATTCGCCGACCGCGACGTCGGCGCCGCGGCCGGGGTTGAGCGCGAGCTGATAAAGCGCCTGGACGGCGCCGAGCCGCGCGACTCTCCGCCGCCGCGATACGGGTGGACCGTCGCCGTCTTGCTCTGAAGCCTTGCTGCCGTTCACGCGCCGGCCGCTCCAAAGCGCTGCTTGATCGCGGCCATCGCCAGACAGGCCCGCACCGCCTCGCCGCCTTTGTCGCGGCCGTTGCCGCCCGGGGTGGCGCGTGCCAGGGCCTGGGCTTCGTTTTCGACCGTCAGGATGCCATAGCCGATCGGCAGCCCATGCTCCACCGCCAGGCGCTGCAGCCAGTCCGCCGTCGATTCGCAAATGTGGTCGTAATGGCTGGTCTCGCCGCGGATCACGCAGCCCAGCGCGACAAAACCGTCGAACCGGCCGGCCTCTGTCGCCGCCATGCCGATCGCGCCGGGGATCTCGAATGCGCCGGGCACCTCGATGCTTTCGAAGGTCGCGCCGGCGGCCGTCAGCGCGCGCTGGGCGCCGTCGCGCAGCAGCGCCGCGATATGCGCGTAATAGGGCGCCTCGACCAACAGCACATGCGGCTTGCGTTCGGCCATCAGGCGGCGCCCCGTGCGTCGAGCAGCCGGCCGACATAGCGTGCGATCAGGTCGATCTCGAGATTCATCCTGGTCCCCGACCGCGCCTCGCCGAATGTCGTATGCGCCAGCGTGTGCGGGATGATGTTGACGCCGAAACGGTGGCCGTCGACCTCATTGACGGTTAGGCTTACGCCATCGAGCGCCACGGCGCCCTTAGGCGCAATAAACGGTGCCAGCGCCGCCGGCACGTCGAACGCGAACCGCACCGACTCGCCGTCCGGCTGGCGGCCGGTGACGCGGGCGACGCCGTCGACGTGCCCCTGCACCAGATGGCCGCCCATCTCGTCTCCCAGCCGCATCGCCTGTTCCAGATTGACGCGGGTGCCGGGGCACCAGTCTCCGATCGTCGAGCGCGCCAGGCTCTCGCTCGATACCTCGACGGTAAACCGGCCCGGCTCCAACGTCACCGCGGTCAGGCAAACGCCGGAGCAGCCGATCGACGCGCCAAGCGCGATCTTGGCCGTGTCATAAGCGGTGGCGATGGTCACGGTCAGCAGCCCGTCGCCGTGGCGCGCCTCCTCGACCTTGCCGACATCGGTGATAATCCCGGTGAACATCGCAGCTAAGCTAGGTGCGCAATGGCCGATTAGCCAGTCTTTTTGCGCTGTGCCGATTGGTACCGGCAGGCGTTAGCCCGGCACCAAGGGCCATTTAGAGGCGCGATCATGACACACTTCGGCGATCGATCGGCGCGCATCGCTCTGGCCGTCGCCGCCCTGATCCTGTTGAGCGTCGGGCCGAGCCTGGCGCAGCGGGCGGCGGTGCCGTGCGACGCCTTCGCGCGCACCTCCTTTGGCGCATGGCGCGTGCTCGACCCGGTGATGCTCAATCTCAACGGTCGCCTCTACAGCCCGACGGTGGGTACGGTGTTCCCCGCCGGCGGAATGCAGAACGGCATCGAGATGAGCGACATCCTCGACCAGCAGTGCGGCAATCGTTAAGTCGTCACGATCGAACCCGGCTTCAGCAGGCAGTCTGACCGGCGCCGGCCGGACCGGAGCGGCGTTCGACAGCATAGGTGTCGATGACATCGCCGCCTGCGGTTTCGCGCGACAGCAGCGTGAGGCGCGGCGCATCGCCGAGGCCCGCGAGCGCGAGCGGCGCGACGGCGGCAATGCTGTCTCCGCCGAGCACAAGCGGGGCGCCCATCCAGACCACGCGGTCGACCAGCTCCGCGCGCAGGAGCGCGGCCGCCAGGTTGCCGCCGCCCTCGACCAGAACACGGGTCAATCCCTCCTCGCCCAGCCGGCGCAGCAGCCCCGCAAGATCGAGGCCGGCATCGCCTTCGGAGGGTATGGCAAGCATCCTGATCGCGGCGCTTGGTGGCGGCGGGATCGGAACGGCAGTCACCAGCCACGTTGGAACGCGACCGGCGTCGGCGAAAAGGCGCAGCGTCGGCGGCAGCCGCCGGCCGCGGTCCAACACGATCCGCACCGGCGAGCGGGCTTCGAGGCCGGGCAGCCGGCAGGTCAGTTCGGGATCGTCGGCTAGCGCCGTGCCGGTGCCGATCAGCACCGCGTCATGTGTCGCGCGCAGCAGGTGTGCCCGGGCGCGAGCCTGAGGGCCGGTAATCCAGCGGCTCTCCCCGGTTGCGGTGGCGATGCGGCCGTCGAGCGAGGTCGCGAGCTTTAGCGTGACAAGCGGCCGGCCCGCGATCAGCCGCAAAAAGAAGCCGTGGTTGATCTCGCTCGCCGCCGCGGCGCACAACCCGGTCTCGACCGCGACGCCGGCGGCGCGCAGCCGGGCAAGGCCCGCCCCGGCGACGCGCGGATCGGGGTCCTCTATCGCCGCGACGACGCGCGAAATGCCGGCGGCGACCAATGCGTCGGCGCAGGGCGCCGTCTTGCCGTGATGGCTGCAAGGTTCGAGCGTGACATAGGCGGTGGCGCCGCGGGCCCCGTCCCCTGCCCGCAGCAGCGCCTCGGTCTCGGCGTGCGGGCGGCCGCCCGGCTGCGTCCACCCGCGCCCGACGACGCGCCCGTCCTTGACGACCACGCAGCCCACCGCTGGGTTCGGCCAGGTCGTCCCCAGCCCGCGCCGGGCCAGCGTCAGCGCCGCCCGCATGTGATCGAGGTCGTTCGGCATCACGTAACTACGCTTGCCGCGCGAAAGCCGGGAGCTACTCTCCGACGCGCCGCGGTTCAGCAATCGCCGTCGGCGGCGATGCGGCCGACAAACTCGCCAAAATCCTTGGCCTCGCGGAAGTTGCGGTAAACCGAGGCGAAGCGGATATAGGCTACCTGGTCGAGCGAGGCCAACGCCTCCATCACCAGTTCGCCGACCTGATCGCTCGGAATGTCGGTCTCTCCCGAGCTTTCGAGCTGGCGCACCATCGAATTGATCATGCGCTCGACCCGCTCGGTTTCGTACGGGCGCTTGCGCAGCGCGACATAGATCGACCGCGCTAGCTTGTCGCGGTCGAACGGCTCGCGCTGGCCGTTCTTTTTGACCACCGTCAAGTCGCGCAGCTGCACGCGCTCGAATGTCGTAAAGCGCGCAGCGCAATTGGGGCAGAAGCGACGGCGGCGGATCGCACCGCGGTCGTCGGTCGGCCGCGAATCCTTGACCTGGGTATCGTCGGTGCCGCAGAACGGACAGCGCATCTCTCTCCCTCCCTGCTACGCCGGCGGATAGATCGGAAACCGCTGGCACAGCGCACTCACCTCGCCGCGCACCCGCACCTCGACCCCGGAATCGCCTTCCGGATGTTGCGCCAGCCCCCGCAGCACCTCGCCGATCCACCGGCCGATGCAGCGGAACTCGGCGGTGCCGAAACCGCGCGTCGTCGCGGCGGGCGAGCCGAGGCGGATGCCGGACGTCACCGTGGGCGGGCGCGGGTCGAACGGGATGCCGTTCTTGTTGCAGGTCATCCCGGCACGCTCCAGGGCCTTCTCGGCATCGCGGCCGGTGAGGTCGAGCGGGCGCAGATCGACCAGCATCAGATGCGTGTCGGTGCCCCCCGAGACAATCGCCAGCCCCTCGGCGACCAGCGTCTCGGCAAGCGCTGCGGCATTATCGACCACCGCCCGCGCATATCGCGAAAAGCTGGGCTGCAGTGCTTCGCCGAGGGCCACGGCTTTGGCCGCGATGACATGCATCAAGGGGCCTCCCTGCAGCCCGGGGAATATTGCCGAATCTATCTTTTTGGCGATCGCCTCATCGTTGCTGAGGATCATGCCGCCGCGCGGGCCGCGCAGCGTCTTGTGGGTCGTCGTGGTGACGATATGCGCGTGCGGCAGCGGGCTCGGATGGACACCGCCGGCGACCAGTCCTGCAAAATGCGCCATGTCGACCATCAGATAGGCGCCGACCCGGTCGGCGATTGCGCGGAACCGGGCGAAATCGATGATGCGCGGATAGGCGCTGCCGCCGCAGATGATCAGCTTTGGCCGGTGCGCCGCGGCCTGACGCTCGACCTCGTCGAAATCGATGCGGCCGTCCTCGAGGCGGACGCCGTAATGCGTCGCCTTGAACCACTTGCCCGACATGTTGGGCGGCGCGCCGTGCGTCAAATGGCCCCCGGCGGCAAGCGACAGGCCCAGGATCGTATCGCCCGGCTGGATCAGCGCCATAAACGCGCCTTGGTTCGCCTGCGCGCCGGAGTGCGGCTGTACGTTGGCAAAGCGGCACTGGAACAGCTGCTTCGCGCGCTCGATCGCCAGCCGCTCGGCAATGTCGACAAACTCGCACCCGCCGTAATAGCGCCGGCCCGGGTAGCCCTCGGCATATTTGTTCGTCAGCACGGAGCCCTGTGCTTCGAGGACCGCGCGCGACACGATGTTCTCGCTGGCGATCAGCTCGATTTGTGCCTGCTGACGGTGCAGTTCCCGCGCGACACCGGCGGCGATCTCCGGGTCGGCAGCGGCGAGCGCGGTGGAGAAAAAACCGCCGGACGGGCCGGGGGCAGCGGCGGCGAGAGCGGAGGGTGCAGCCGAGTCGTCCAGGGATCACCTATCGGCACGGGTAAAAGACGGCGCCGGAGCGTCGGGCCGTCAATACCATATCTCGCGCCGCCGTGTCAGCCGGGCACCAGGACTCGCGGGGGATGCCCGACCCGAACTCATCCCGCCGAGGTTTCCGTAAAATCGACCGCTTAGCGTTCGGTTGCAAAACACAGCGATTAATCGTTGCCGTAGTCGCTCATGCGAACATCGAGGTTTGAAGCTATAGACAAGTCGCCACGGCAACTCAGCAGCCTCTATTACTATTATGCGGTGGAGTTTTCGTTGACAGCAAATAACACGGCTGCAATTATCGATTTAGGATCATCGACCTCTAAGGGGCAGGATAGGACATGGCGGAAGCGGCAGCGCCAAAAACGGCGGACGACGAATTGCTGAGAATGACGACCGAAGTGGTTGCCGCTTACGTCAGCAACAATACTTTGGCAACCGGGCAACTCGGCGATGTCATTCACGCGGTATACAATTCGCTGCGGGCGCTCGACGGGCAACCGGCGGAGGCTGCGCCCGAGGCGCTCAAGCCGGCGGTGCCGATCCGCAAGTCGATCACGCCCGAGTACCTTGTCTGCCTTGAAGACGGCAAGAAGCTCAAGATGCTGAAGCGCCACCTGCGCTCCACCTACAACCTGTCTCCCGACGAATATCGGGCAAAATGGAGTCTGCCGCCCGATTACCCGATGGTGGCGCCCAAATATGCCCAGCAACGCTCGGAATTCGCGAAAAAGATCGGCCTCGGCCGCGGCACTGGGCGCCGCGCGCCGCGCGCGAAGAAGTAAGCCACCGGCGGCGACCGGCTCAGCCGGATTGCCGCCGCCAAGGGTTTAACATCCGGGTTCCGCACCAACCGGGCGTCGCTCCTGCCGAGGCGGTCGCCGACGTCGTCGAACGCCCAGCCGTGGATCGCTTGTCGCCGCGATCTAACCATCATGAGGATCCCGCGACCGCGCCGGGCCAGCCACGCCGCCATCTCGGCGCTCAACCGCCAGCCGCAAAGTCGCTCGCGGTGACGTCGTGCAGCAGCTCGCGCAGCGTCGCCGCGCGCTCTTCGCCAAACGCGGAGCCAAACCGCGCCTGCGCTTCCCGCCAGTATTTCAGCGCCGTGCGGTGGCGGGCGACACCGGCATCGGTGATGCTCAGCTCATGGCGCCGGCGGTCGGCGCTGCCCGGCGCGACCGCTATCAACCCGTCGCGCTCCAACGGCAGGATATTGCGGCCGAGCGTGGTGCGGTCCATCACCAGCAGCGCCGCCAGCGCGTTGATCGACATGGGACCGGCCCGCCGCAGCCGCGATAGGATCGCGAACTGCGTTACCCGCAGCCCGCTCGGCGCCAGGAGCTGATCGTAAAATTGGGTGACGTGCCGCGCTGCCTGGCGGATCGCGTGGCAGTTGCAGGCGTCAAACCCCGCTTCGCCTTCGGTTTTCATCGGTCGGTCCATGGTGCTGGACAAAGGTGCATATGCGCTCATATATAGGAGGATATGCGCGCATAATAGCCCGTGCGAGGCGAGAATACCATGTCGCTCGACACTGCGAACGAGATCGCTGCCGACGCCGTTGCCCCGGCGTTGCCGTATTACGCACCGGCACCGTCCGGCTCCTCGTCGGCCCACTCGGGCCCGCGCCCGGAGATCGACCCGCGCACCCGCCGGCTGCTCGAAGCGCCGATCGCGGCGACATTGCTGCGCCTTGCCTGGCCGAATGTCGTGGTCATGCTGGCGCAGGCTTCGACCGGGCTGATCGAGACCTTTTGGGTATCACGCCTCGGTACCGCCGCGCTTACCGGGATGGCGCTGGTGTTTCCCGGCTACATGATGATGCAGATGCTGTCGGCCGGTGCGATGGGCGGCGGCATCTCGTCGGCGATCTCGCGCGCGCTGGGCGGCGGCCGGCGCGACGACGCGGACGCTCTGGTGCTGCACGCGATCGTCGCCAATGTCACGGTCGGATTGATCTTTGCCTTGCCGGTGCTGGTCTTTGGGCGGGCGATGTATGGTCTGCTCGGCGGCGACGACGGCTCGTTGGCCGCGGCATTGCGTTATTCCGACGTGGTCTTTGCCGGTGTGCCGCTGCTGTATCTGATGAACGCGCTGGCGAGCGCGATCCGCGGCACCGGCAACATGATCGTCCCGTCCTTGACCGTGTGCCTCGGGGTCGCGCTGCTGGTGCCGCTGTCGCCGAGCCTGATCTTCGGCCTGGGTCCGTTTCCGGCGCTCGGCATGGCTGGGGCGGGGATCGCGGTGGTCGCGACCACCGCGCTATCCACGGCGGCGCTGGCCGGGTACATCGTCACCGGCCGCTGCGTCGTACGGCTGCGCCGGGCACGGCTGCGCTGGGCGCTTTTCGCGGACATCTTGCGGGTCGGCGCGGTCGCCGCGGTCAATACGCTGCAGACGACGCTGACGGTGGCGCTGACGACGGGACTGGTCGGGTTGTCGGGTGGGGCGGCCGCAATCGCCGGCTACGGCACCGGCAGCCGCCTCGAATATTTGCTGATCCCGCTCGTGTTCGGTTTGGGCGCGCCGCAGGTCGCGCTGGTCGGCACCAATATCGGGGCGGGCCAAACGGCGCGCGCGCTGCGGATTGCCGCCACCGGAGCCGCGATCGCCTTTGCACTGACCGAGACGATCGGGGTCGCTGCCGCGCTGTGGCCGCAGGCTTGGCTCAACCTGTTCGGCAGCGATCCGGAAATGTTGGCCACCGGCGGCGCCTATTTGCGCGCGGTCGGTCCCGCCTACGGTTTCTTTGGACTCGGCCTTTCGCTTTATTTCGCGTCTCAGGGCGCGGGCCGCCTGTTCTGGCCGCTGATGGCGGGGCTGCTGCGAACATCCGTGGCCGTTGCCGGCGGTTGGCTCGCGTTTCGGTTCAGCGGCGCCCTCGACGCCGTTTTTGTCGCGCTCGCCGTCGCGCTGTTGCTGTATGGCGTGGCGGTCGCGGCCGCGGTCGGTTCGGGAACCTGGTCGCCCGTGGCGCCGCGGAGGTGAGATGCAGTATTTCGAGGATTTCGCGGTCGGCCAGAGATTCTCGTCCGGCCGGCGGCGGGTCGAGGCCGCGGAAATAACCGCTTTCGCCGCCGAATACGATCCGCAGCCATTTCATCTCGATGACGTCGCGGGCCAGGCCAGCGTGTTCGGCGGAATGGCGGCGAGCGGTTGGCACACCGCGGCAATGACGATGCGCCTTCTGGTGCCGAGCGCATTCCAGCCGGCCGGCGGCATCGTCGGCTTTGGCGGCGAACTGGCCTGGCTGAAGCCGGTGCGGCCGGGCGACGAGCTGTGCGTCGAAAGCGAGATCATCGCAACCCGCCCGTCCCAATCGCGCCCCGGCCAGGGGCTGGTCACGGTGCGGGTGACAACCCTCAACCAGCACGGCGAGACGGTTCAAACGTTCACGCCGACCTTGCTGGTCGACCGCCGACCGCGTTGACGAGCGGGCGACGGTGGAGCGGGTGAAGGGAATCGAACCCTCGTCGTAAGCTTGGGAAGCTTCTGCTCTACCATTGAGCTACACCCGCGCCGGAACCGGATGATAGGCAATGGCCGCGGCGATGCAAGCCGCTGTGCTGCGGTCGTCCGATGCCACCCTCTTCTATCGAATAGGTTGAACCTTACATCAGCCTTAAAACTACTCGCCGGCAGGTAAATCTTCTGTCGTCCGTGTGCCTCGTATAATAACAACGCTGGCGCCATACGGTTTTTTCACGCTACAGTCGGCCTGCCCAGCGCCCACTGCATTCTATCTTACGTTTAGAGGCACTATGTTCGACCACCGCACCGGCCTCTCCCCCGAGGACGCTCCGCCTGCTCGCCGCGTCGAGGCTAAAGTTAAATGGTTCAATGCCAGTAAGGGCTTCGGTTTCGTCACCATGTCGGACGGCTCGCCCGACGCTTTCCTGCCGATGGCGATTTTGCGCCGTGCCGGTTATGAGGACGTGCGCGAAGGCGCCTCGATCACCTGCGAGGTCGGCGCCGGCGCCAAGGGACCGCTCGTCACTAGCGTCCTGAACATCGATCTCAGCACCGCCATTGCCCCGGGCTCCGGCGTCGACCGGCGTGGCTCGCGGCCGTCGAGCACGATGGAAGGCGCCGTCAAATGGTTCGAGCCGGACAAGGGATACGGCTTTATCTCACCCGACGGCGGCGGCAAGGACATCTTTATCCACATCACGGCGCTCCGCCGCAGCGGCCTCGAATCTCTCGCTCCCGGTCAGCGTGTGCGGGTCGAGGTGGTTGACGGACGTAAAGGCCTCGAAGCCGACCACGTCGCACTCGCCTGACCGGCGGGCGCGCCCCGCGCACACCAGGCATCGGAACTTTCGGTTTTCTTTTGGCGTCTTTCCGTCGTACACCGCACGGAAGCCACGACGGTTTAGAACTAAGGCTGCGGCTGGGCGGCCTCGCGATGGCGAGGCAAGCTCCTGTGCGCGGCGCGGCGGGAACGACCCGATGGACCTGCGCGACACCATCCGCACCTATCGCTGGGTATCCGGTTCCTACGATGTCGTGTTCGGGCCGGTGTTTCACCCCGGCCGCAAGGAAGCAGTCAAAATCGCCAACGACCGGCCCGGGCAACGCATCCTCGAAGTCGGAGTCGGCACCGGCTTGTCGCTGCCGCATTTCCGCAAGGATGCGCGCGTCACCGGGATTGACGTCTCCGCCGAGATGCTGGCCAAGGCCGAGGCGCGGGTCGCCCGCCAGCGGCTGAGCCAGGTCGAGGGTCTGCACCTGATGGATGCCGAACACCTGGAATTTGCCGACAACGCGTTCGACGCGGTGCTCGCCCTTTACGTCGCCCCGGTGGTGCCCAACCCGGCGCGTTTTGCGGCCGAAATGCGGCGCGTCTGTATTCCCGGCGGCACGATCGTGCTGGTCAACCATTTTATGAGTGACAACTGGGCCGTGCGCTGGTTCGAGAAGCGCCTTGCGCGTCTCGCCCGGCATATCGGCTTCCACCCCGATTTCGAGTTCGACGCCTTTATCCGCGACAGCAAGCTGACGGTGCGCGAGATCCGGCCGAGCAACCTGTTCGGCTATTGGAAGCTGCTGCGCTGCGTGAACGAGAAGGACGCCTCGACGCTCGAATAGCGCCGGCCGGCGGCCCGCTCAGCCTTTGTGCCGCGGCCACAGCGCGATCTCCCTGAGCAGCGCCTCGACCGCGGCGGTGGCGAAGCCAAGCGAAACCTCGTCCACCAATCGGCCGTCCTTGATTTTGCTTTCGGCCGCGGTGACGATCACCTCGCGCGCCAGAGTCACACGCGACAGGCAGGAATCGAGCGCGACCTTCATGTGCTCGAGGCACCGCGCACCGCCCAGCGGGCCGCGCGAGGTCGCCATGATGGCGACCGGCTTGTAGGCCAGCACCGAGGCGAAGGCTGGGCGCGACGCCCAGTCGATCGCGTTCTTCAGGACGCCCGGGATCGAGTGGTTGAATTCCGGGGCGCACAGTACCAGCCCGTCCGCCGCCTCGATGTCGGCGAGCATGCGCTTGACCGTCGGCGGCCGCTGCTCGCCTTCAAAATCCTGGTTGTAAAGCGGGATCGGCGCGAGGTCGTAAAGCCGCAGATCGGCGCGGTCGGCGAAATGCTCGCGCAGCGTCTCGATAACCGCGTTCGAATAGGAACCGGTACGCAGGCTGCCCGACATGCCGATAAGGCTGACCTTACTCATGCTTGTGCTGTCCCCCCGGCCCCGTCGGGGGCTCCCCGTCATAACGAATGGCCCTCGCCAAAGGCAACCCAATCCCGCAGATTGCGGCGATGGCGTTAAAGACTTCCGACCGCGGCCTGATCCCGCCGTTTATCGCGATGGACGTCATGCGTGCCGCGAACGAGCGCGAGACTGCCGGCGGGCCGGTCATCCATCTCGAAGTGGGCCAACCGGGGACGCCCGCGCCGCGCGGCGTGCGCGAGGCGGCGCGGCGGGCGCTCGACAGCGATCTTATCGGCTACACCGACGCCGCCGGCTTGCCGCCGCTGCGTCAAGCCATCGCGGCCGATTACCAGGGGCGCTACGGCATCGCCGTGGACCCGACCGAAATCGTCGTCACCACCGGCTCGTCCGGCGCGTTCCAGCTCGCCTTCCTCGCCGCGTTCGACGCGGGCGACCGCGTCGCGCTGGCGGCGCCGGGCTATGCCTGCTACCGCAACATCCTGGCGGCTCTCGGCCTCGAAGCGGTGCTGATCGAGGTCGGCGAAAACGCGCACTATCAGCCGAACCCGGAACTGCTCGCCGACATCCCGGACCTCGCCGGCCTCATCGTTGCCAGCCCGGCCAATCCGACCGGCACAATGATCGCGCCCGACGATCTGCGCAGCCTCTATGACTATTGCCGCGAGCGCGGCATCCGCCTCGTCTCCGACGAGATTTATCACGGGATCACATATGAAGGCGTCGCGCAAACCGCGCGCGCCTTTGGCCGCGACGCGGTGATCGTCAACTCGTTTTCGAAATACTACAGCATGACCGGCTGGCGGCTCGGCTGGATGGTGGCGCCGCCCGATCTGGCGCGCTCGATCGAGTGTCTCGCGCAGAATTTCTACATTTCGCCGCCGGCGCTCTCGCAGCTAGGAGCGGTGGCCGCGTTCGACTGCCGCGACGAACTCGACGGCCACGTCGCGCGCTATCGCGGCAACCGCGACCTGCTGTTGGCGATGCTGCGCGACGTCGGTCTCACGCGTTTCGCGCCGGCTGACGGCGCGTTCTATATCTATGTCGACATCTCGGCGCTGAGCCGCGACAGCGTCGCGTTCTGCCGGCGCATCCTCGCCGAAACCGACGTCGCGGTGACGCCGGGGCTCGATTTCGACCCGATCCACGGCGGCGACTGGATGCGCCTCAGCTTCGCCGGCTCCCGCGCCGACATCGAGGAAGCCGCGCGCCGCATCGCGGCTTGGCTGCCTCGGCAGCGTTGACGGCGGCTGGTTATTCGACGGGCACGAAGATGCAGTTGCGGATCTTGCCCTCGACCGCCTTCGACAGGTGCCCCTTGCCGCTGGTGTCCTCGACGAGGATCACTTCGCCGGCCTTGATGACGCGGGCCTCGCCGTCGCTCGCGGTGATCTGCACCCCAGCGTCAAGATTGATGATGTATTGCCGCCGCGGCGCCGGGTGCCAATCGAGGTCATAGTCGGGCTGCACTTCGCGGAAGATGATCCCGGTCGCCGGCAGCCGCTTCGACAGCTTCCCGGCCGGTCCCTGCTCGACCCACTCGATCTCGATGTCGCGGAAATGCGTCTCGCCCTTGTCGTCGACGTACAGATTGTGCACCCGCATCGCGGCGTCTCCTCTTTTTTGCCGCCTTATAGTAGCGGCGGCACAGAGAGCCGCGCCAGCGGCGATCAGCGGCCGTAATAGGGCGGCGGATACGCGTAGCCGGGCGGCAGGTAATAAGCCGGGGCCGGCTGCTCGGCGCCGATCGCCGGCGGCTGGTACGCAGCGCCGGCTGGCTGCTGGTAAGCGGCGGCCGGCTGCTGATAGGCCGCCGGCTGTTGGTAGGTGGCGGCGGCGGGTTGTTGATAAGTCGCGGGCTGCTGGGCGGCGGGCTGCTGGTAGGCAGCGGGCTGCTGGTAATAGGCCTGCGTCGGCTGTTGGTAATAGACCGGCTGCGGCGCCGCAGGGGGGCCGGTCAGCGCGCGTATCGGCGCGGTGACAATGGTTGCCGCGCCCCGCACGATCGCGCCGACGGCGACAAAAGGCAGGGCGAGGATGCCTGCCGGGCCGCAGCCCAGGCACTGCGCCGATGCCGGAGCGAGCGGCATGACCGCGGCGCCGGTAATAAGCAGTGCCAAGGCCGCACCGCGCGTGTAGGTCATTGCTGCAATCCTCGCTGGGGATGCTGTAAACCGGCTGTCGCGCACGATAGGAGCGCGGTCGATAGAACGCAACTGCACCGTTTATTTATAGGCGGTGCGAGCGGCTTGCGTGCCCGCCCGCGCCCATGCTGAGCTTGTCGCAAGAAGCGGCCTCGGCTGCGGCGCGCCGGGCGGGAGAATTCGGCGATGGAATTTGGCACGTTCATGGAATTTCCGCCGGTCGGCGAAACCGGCGAAGCGGCGGCGTTCGATCGGGCGCTTGGCGAAGTCGCGACGGCCGACCGATGGGGTCTCGATGCGGTCTGGCTGGCCGAGCTGCATGGCGCGCCGGAGCGCTCGGTGCTGTCGGCGCCGATGATGGTGGCGAGCGCTATCGCCGCGGCGACCGAGCGGGTCCGGATCGGGATCGCAGTGCAGGTGCTGCCGCTGTCGCACCCGCTGCGCCTCGCCGAGGAGGCCGCAACGGTCGATCAGGTCAGCCGCGGCCGCCTCATCTACGGCATCGGCCGCAGCGGCGTCGTCCGCACCTACGAGGAATACGGCATCTCGTACGACGAGAGCCGCGAGCGCTTTGCCGAGGCGCTCGAGATCATGCGCCTCGCCTGGACGCAGGAGCGCTTTTCGTACCAGGGCAAGTACCACACCTTCGGCAATGTCGCGCTGTCGCCGCGCCCGTATCAGAAGCCCTACCCCGAGTTGCGCATGGCCGGTGCGACGCCGGAGACGTTTCCGGCGATCGGCCGGCTCGGCTTTCCGGTGTTCGTGGCGGTGCGGCAGGGCCCGTTCAAGCAGCTCGTGCCCTACATCGAGGCGTACCGCGAAGCCTACAAGGCGGCGGGGCATCCGGGCGACGGCCAAGTCTATCTGCGTGTGCCGGCGTATCTCGCCGAGACCGAGCAGCGCGCCCGCACCGAGCTCGAAGGCAGCCTGATGAGCTTCTTCCGCTACCAGGCCGAGCTCGGCCGCGACTCGGCGCGGCGCGCCGGCGGCGAGGTCGCAGCGCAGCGGCTGGCGCGGGTCGAGCGGCTCGAGGCGCTGACCTTTGACGAGGCGCTGGCGACGCAGGTGATCTGCGGCACGCCCGACAGCTTTGCCGCTAGGCTACGCGAGGTCGAGGACGACATCGGCCTCGACGGCATCCTCGCCGAACTCAAT
>JAFAWI010000087.1 GCA_019241915.1 Alphaproteobacteria bacterium | reverse complement strand
TGCCTCGGCCCGCTCGCCATTGTCGGCGTGGATGCGCTCCGACTGCGCGCGCACGATCGCGGCGCGCTGCAGGTCGCTGGCCCGGCTGGCCGCGATGTCCTGGTCGATCCGCACGTCGGTGCGGGTGGCCGCATCGGTCAGCGCCGCGCATTCGCGATATGCGGCGGCGGTCTGCGCCTCGTCCGCCCCCGCCTTCGCCCACTCGCCACCCCCGGTCACGGTGCACGCCGGCAGTCCAAGCATCAAAATCATCACCCTCGCGCAAGCGGGGGCCGCGGGGCGAACGGTACAACGCGGACGAATGGCACAACGCCCGGCCCTGGGTTCCCGCTTTCGCGGGAATAACGGCAAGAGCTTATTTCGCGACCTAGACATCGCGCTTTGCCCCCGCCGCACCGCGCTCGGCGAGCGCGGCGAGAATCGCCCGCTTCTCGTCGGGGCTCGCGTCGTACCAGCGCGCGATCTCGTCAACCGTACGCAGACAGCCGCGGCATTGCCGCGTCGCCGGGTCCATCAGGCAAATGCCGAGACACGGCGACGGCGGCATCCGGTCGTCGGCGCTCGCCTTGTCCATCTCACGAGCCCCGCTGCTGGACGAGATCCGCCAATGTGGTGCGCAGCAGCTTGGCGCGCTGCGGCGGGATCGCGAAGCTCCAGCGCGTCAGCCGCGCGCTCAGCGCCTTGGCCTCTGCTTCGCTGTCGCCGGCGCCGGCGGCGTCGAGCGCAACCCAGTCGCCATTGGCGGCAAAGCGGACGCCAACGATAAGCCCGTCGAATGTCGTGAACGCCGCGGTGGCGACGCCGTCGTATGGGATCGGCATCTCGCTCGCAGGCCTTACATCGTCGAGCGTCAGCGCGGCGAGGGCGCCCGCCGGCGCGGCCAGCGCAACGTCGTCCCTTGGCTGCACATCGGACGGTGCGGCCTCGATCGCAAACGGCAAATCGGCCGACCCCCGCCCGACAGTGACCGCGGTACCGTCCGCGGCGGTGAGCACAACCGCGGCAATGCGCTGCGGTTTGATGTCGACAACGCCGCGGTCGAGCCATGACAGCACGCCCCCGGCGAGGTCGAACGAACCGCGCGCCAGCCATGCCTGGTCGCTGCCCGGCTTGCGGACATAGACGCCGGCATCCCCGCCGCCGAGTTCGCTCGGCCGTTTGCCGCCGACGATCAGCTGCGCCACCTGGCCGCCGGCCCGGTCCTGCACGCTCACCAGCGTCGACTTGCCGTTCGCCGGATCGTCGAGTTCGAGCCGCGCCAGCAGCTCGGCGCGCGACGTCTTGGGCTCGACCAACTCGCATTCCGCGAGCTGCACCAGCAGCCGGCCAACCCGCGCCTGGTCGGCCGGGTAGTTGCCTTTCTCGACCACGGCCCATTGCTTGTTGATCAGCGAAAAATTTGCGGTCATCTGCCCGCGTGTCAGGCGCAGCCAGGCCAGGTCGCCGAGCTTGCCGGCAACCCCCGGCAGCGCGCGCTGCGCGGCGACCGGCGCGCTGACATCGCGGTCGGGGCGCAGCGCAACAAAGCCCGCGGCCAGCCCCGCGACAACCGCCGCCGCGATCAGAAGGCGAAGCTGCCCCAGCCGCATCACCCCCGCCTCAGCCGCGCGCGACGCGGCGGCGGCGCAGCGCCGCCAGCACGACCGCCGCAGCGATCACGACGATCGGCATCAGCGCGATGTCAAAGAATTCGAGGATCACCTTCAGGTGCCGGATGTCCTGCCGTTCCGCCGCCTGGACCTGGCGCAGCTGCTGCCGCGTCGCCAGCATGTCGGCGCGAAACTGGTCGATCTCCTTGGCCTGCTCGGCGGTGGCCGCGGGCTGGCTGCCGCCCTCGCCCTTGCCGCCGGTCAGGCTGCGCAGTTTCGCCTCGGCCTGCTTCAGCTTCTGCTGCAGGTTCTGCTGCTCCGCGGCATAGCGGGCGTCGGCCGCGCGCTGGATGCGCTCGACCACCTCGAACGGCCGTGCCGCCGAACCGCGGCTGCGCAACCCGATAAGATCCTCGCCGCCGGCCAACACTTCGATCGCGTTGGCGAGGAAATCGGCGTTGTTCGACACCGGCTCGACCACGCGCTGACCGAAGAAGTCGCGGCTTTGCGCCCAGAACCGATCGTCGAGCATATCGGTATCAGCCACCACCACAATGTTGACCGGCTTGACCGATTGCTTCAACGCCGCGACAGGCGGCACAGAATCCTTTGGCGGTTCCGGCGGTGGGCCGACATCGTGCGGCGACGGCGGCGGCGGCGACGGTTTGCCGTCCGGGAACGCGGTCTTGATGTCGCCCGTGACATGCGCCGCGAGGACGAACTGGCGCTGCTCGGGCCGGAACTGCGCCAGCAGCGCCGCCACGTCGGGCAGGTCTTTGACCTTGTCGACCGGCAGCTTTTCGGCATCGAGCGAGGTGCGGATCAGCGGCTGGAAGTGCGTCGTCGCGCCCTCGGCGGGCTCCAGGATGCCCGCCGTCGCCATCGTGATCTCGTGCAGGTTGGCGGTGATCGGATCGTCCGGATCGAGGTTCGCCGCCGGCAGATTGAGCCAGCCGACATAATCCATGGTCTGCGGCGGCCGCCCCTCGACCGGCACCGCGACGCGGCGCGCGTCCTGCCGATCCCCGGCGACGACACCCGGCAGCATCGTCAGCCCCCACGCCTTGAACAGCGGCGCCAGGTCGCTTGCCGGCGGCGCCGCCGCGGCCGCCTCGGCATGCGGCGACGGCAGCGCCGCCTGCATTTCCGAATACGGATCGACAAAGACGATCGCCTTGCCGCCGTTGAGCACAAACTGGTCGATCGCGAACAGCGTCGCGTCCGACAGCTTTTGCGGGTGCACCAGCATCAGCGCGTCGATTTTAGCCGGGATCGCCTCGGCATCGGTCGATAGCGGCTCGACATCGTCGACCTGGCGCAACTGCTTGACGATCGCCAGCGGCTCGACCGGCTTTCCCTGCAGCGGCGCGGTCGGGTCGACCACCAGCGGCAGCGAGCTCATAAGCCCGACCACCGTGCGCTTCGGCAGGGCGAGCGCATGGATCAGTCGGGTCAAATCGTATTCGAGAAACCGCTCGCGCTCCGGATTGAAGAACGCGATCACTTGCTGGTCGTCGGTCGAGTTTGTCGCGGCAAGGCCGAAATAGACCGGCTCCCCCTGGTCGTTGAGCGGCACCGCCTGCAGCCGGTAGGCGACGGCGCGGTCCTCGGCATCGGTAAAGGGCTGCGGGTCATAGACTTCGAGCCGCAGCTTGCCGTGCGCCGCGGCAACGTACTGGTCGAGCAGCCCGCGCACGCGCTGCGCATAGACGCCGTAGGCCGGCACCGCTTCGCCGAGCCGGCTCGAGTAGTAGTAGCGCAGCGCGATCGGTTCTTCGATCTTGGCGAGCGTCCGCCGCGTGCCGGGCGCCAGTGTGTAGAGCTGCTCGGCGGTGAGGTCGAGCCGCACCGCGGCGAAACGCTGCACGATGACATTGCCGGCCACCAGGATGAGCCCGATCGCCGCCAGCGCGATGACCGCGCGGCCGCCGCGCGACCCGCTCCCCTGCCCGATCAGCCAGAACAGCCGCATCTCAATCGGCCCTGGTCAGCTCGATGAGCACGGCATTGGCGGCGAGAAACCCCACCGTCAGCGAGACAAAATAGAACACGTCCGGCAGGCCGATGACGCCCCGGGTGATGGCGGTGAAATGGCCGAACAGGCTCGCGCCGCTCACCGCCTGGATCAGCGCTTGCGGCGCCCAGCCCTCGAACAGGCCGAGCACGGTCGGCGTTCCCGCGGCGACCAGCACGAAGACGATCGCCGCGCTGACGACAAACGCGATCACCTGGTTCTTGGTCGCCGCCGAAACCGCCGCGCCGATCCCCAGGATCGCCCCGGCCATCAGCCAGCTGCCGATATAGCTCGCGGCGACGACCCCGTTGTCGGGCTCGCCGAGAAACAGCACGGTCAGCCAAAACGGGAAGGTCAGCGCCAGCGCGATGCCGACAAAAATCCACGCCGCGACAAACTTGCCGAGCACCGCCTCGCTGAGCCGGATCGGCAGCGTCAGAAACAATTCGATCGTGCCGCTCTTGCGCTCCTCGGCCCACAGCCGCATCGACACCGCCGGGATCAGCACGAGGTAGAGCCACGGGTGGAACGTGAAAAACGACTGCAGATCGGCCTGCCCGCGCTCGAAGAAATCGCCGACAAAAAAGGTCAATACCCCCGCCAGCACCAGAAAGATGACGATGAATACATAGGCGAGCGGCGTCGCGAAATACCCGGCAAGCTCGCGCCGGCAGATGGTGAGCGTTTTACCGATCAAGGGGTTGCGGCTCGATGCTGAGCGTACACCTGAACGAGCTTATTCACGCGCGCCCGGCCTCGTTGGGTGGCGCGGTGATCGCGCGGAACACATCGTCGAGCCGGCCGCGTTCGATCGCGAACCCGGCGATGTTCCACGCCCGGCCTTCGGCCAGTTCCGCGATCTCCGGCGCGATCGGCTTCTGGTCGCGCGGCACGATCAACAGCGCATGCCCGTCGCCCACCCCGGCGTCCTCGATCGCCGCGATGCCCGGCACGGCGGCGAGGTCGGCGCGAATGCGGCCCTCGTTCTCCGGCGCGATGTCGAGCCGCACCGCGTTGTGCAGCCGCGAGCGCGCCGCCAGCTCGGCCGGGGTCGCATCGGCCAGGATGCGACCGCGCGCGATGATGATCGCGCGGCTGCACACCGCTTCGACCTCCTCCAACAGGTGGGTCGAGATGATGATCGCCTTTTCCGGACGCATCGCCGCGATGATGCTGCGCATCTCGTATTTCTGGTTGGGGTCGAGCCCGTCGGTCGGCTCGTCGAGGATCACCACCGGCGGATCGTGCAGCAGCGCCTGCGCCACCCCGACGCGGCGGCGATAACCTTTGGAAAGCGTGTCGATGCGCTGCTCGAAAACCTCGCTCAGATGCACCAGATCGACGATCCGCTCGATCTTGGCGGCCGCTTCGGCGCCGCGAAAGCCGCGGATATGAGCGGCGAACCGCAAAAACCCGGCGACGTTCATGTCCGGATAGGCCGGCGCGCCCTCCGGCAAATAGCCGAACTGACGCTTCGCCGCGAGCGGCCGCCGTTGGATGTCGTGGCCGCAGATCGCGGCGGTGCCGGCGGTCGGCGGCAGGAACCCGGTCGCCATCTTCATCGTCGTCGATTTGCCGGCGCCGTTCGGCCCGAGAAAGCCCAGCACCTCGCCGCAGCCCACCGTAAACGACACGTCGTCGACCGCCACCAGCCGTCCGAAGCTCTTGTAGAGGTTGCGGATTTCGAGCATTCCCCCACTCTCCCGCGCGAGCGCGGCAAGATCGGCGGCATGATAGCAAGCGCTGACGCCCTTCGATACCGATGCCCCGGCGCAACGGCGATGCGGCGATGATCCGCCGCATCCGCCTGGCCTCTGGGCTGGTGATGCTCGCCTATGTCGCGATGCACCTGCTCAACCATGCGCTGGGCCTGGTCTCGCTCGACGCGATGGGCTGGGCGCTCGACACCCTGGTGCTGCCGGTATGGGCACCGCTGCCGGCGCAGACGCTGCTCTACGGAGCTTTCCTCGCGCACTACGCGCTGGCGCTGTGGGCGCTGTGGCAACGCCGCACGCTGCGCCTGCGCGCCGCGGAATACGCCCAGATCGTACTCGGCTTCCTGATCCCGATCCTGCTGGTAAAGCATGTCGTCGGCGTGCGGCTGTCGCACGCCTTCGGCGCCGATCTCGGCTCGTATGCTTACGTCCTTCGCGTCTATTTCGTCGACTCTCCGTGGGTCGGCTATCAGCAGATGGCGGTGCTGGTGGTCGCCTGGGCGCATGCCATGCTCGGTCTTCATTTTTGGCTGCGGCTGCGCCCCTGGTACGAGCGCTGGATGCAGCCGGCGCTGGTGCTGGCGGTGCTGGTGCCGGTGCTGTCGCTGCTCGGGATGATCGAGGCCGGACGCAAAGTTGCCGAGATTGCCGCCGATCCGGCTGCCGCGCGCCAGCTCGCGTCGGGCGTCCGCTTTCCCGCACGGGCGGACGTTGCGACATTGAAGGCGATCGAAAGCGGCCTCACGTGGTTTTTTGTCGCCGCGGTGGCGGCGGTGCTCGCGGCGCGGCTCGGCCGTTTCGGCTGGCAGCGCCGCCGCGGCTCGGTCCGCGTCAGCTATCCCGACGGCCGCGTCATCGACGTGCTGCCAGGCACCAGCGTGCTCGAGGCGAGCCGGCTGCTGCGCTTTCCGCACGCCTCGATCTGCGGCGGCCGCGGGCGCTGTTCGACCTGCCGGATACGGGTACGAGCGGCGCGCCCCGGGCTGGCGCCGCCCGGAGACGAGGAAGGCCGCGTGCTCAGCCGCATTCGCGCCACCGGCAACGTGCGGCTCGCCTGTCAGCTTCGCCCCGCGGTCGATGTCGAGGTGACGCCGCTGCTGCCGGCGGTGGCGCAGGCGCGCGACGCCGACCGGCAGGTCGATGTCGCGCAGGGCAGCGAGCGCGAAGTGGCGGTCATGTTCGTCGACATCCGCGGCTTTACCGCACTCGCCGAGGGACGGCTGCCCTACGACGTGGTGTTCATCCTCAACCGCTATTTCGCGGCGATGGGGCGGGCCGTAGAACACGCCGGCGGGCGCGTCGATAAGTTCATCGGCGACGGGGTGATGGCGCTGTTCGGGCTCGGCGGCAGCGTCGACACGGCCTGCCGCGACGCGCTGGCAGCGGCGCGTGCGATGTCGCTGCGCCTCGGCGAGCTCAACCAATCGCTCGCCGCCGAATTGAGCGAGCCGCTGCGCATCGGCATCGGCATCCATGTGGGGCCCGTGATCGTCGGCGAGATGGGCTACGGCAGCGCGACGACGATCACCGCCATCGGCGACGCGGTGAATACCGCCAGCCGCCTCGAAGGCCTGACGAAGGAATACGCTGCGGAACTTGTCGTTTCGGCCGAAATCATCGCCCGCGCCGGTCTCGACCTGCCGCACCAGCGCCGCGAAGCGATCGCGATTCGCGGCCGCCAGGAGCGCCTCGCCGTGGCCGTCTTCGCCAGCGCCCAGGACCTTCCGGACACTACCGCCGGCGCACCCGCAGCCGCCGTCGCGACGGCTTAGCGGAATCCCGCGCATGCGGGAGAGGGCCATGCGCGGCATGGCTGGGCCAGCGTACAGCCGCTGCCCCCTCCGGTTCGCGTCGCTCGCCACCGCCCCCCGTCGCGGGGGCAGAACCCGATCAGCTCAGACGGCGCTCTATTTTTGCAGCGCCTTGTCGATCTCCGCGGTGATCGCCGCGTCGCCCGGGCGCACCGAGGAGGGCCATGTCCCGGCCAATTCGCCATCGGGGCCGATCAGGTATTTGTGGAAGTTCCAACGCGGCGCGGCGTCCTCGCCCAGCGTTTCGGCGACCCAACGGTAGAATGGGTGCGCGTCGGCGCCGCTCACCCGGTATTTCGCGGTCAGCGGGAAGTCGATGTCGTAATTGGTTTCGCAAAACTGCTTGATTTCGGCCGCCGTACCCGGCTCCTGCGCGCCAAAATCGTTCGACGGCACGCCGAGCACAACCAATCCCTTGTCACGGTATTGCTGCCACAACGCCTCAAGATCGCGGTACTGCGGCGTATACCCGCAGAACGATGCGGTATTGACCACCAGCACCGGATGCCCCGCCCATGCCGACAGCGGCAGCTTGACGCCGTCGATCGACTCGAATTCGAAGCGGTAGGCGTTGTCGGCGGCTTGCGGCATCGGCGATCTCCCGGCGGCGCCGGCTCCCAGTGCGCCGGCCCACATGGCGGCGATCAGGCCCAACGTCGCAGCGGCACGGCGGGCGGAGCGGCAGCGGTTCCCGATCATGGTTAACAGAATATTGTGAAACAGACTGCTATACGAGATAGCACTGTTGGTTTTGGCATTTGACGTTGCGCCGGGCCGGCGCTTCACCGAGACTGCCGCAAACGGGCGGGAATCCGAACGGGGATGCTGATCAGCTTTTTGCTCAAGGGGATCCTGGTCGGCGTCGTGATCGCCGTCCCGGTCGGTCCCGTCGG
>JAFAWI010000076.1 GCA_019241915.1 Alphaproteobacteria bacterium | reverse complement strand
CCGGTCGAGCAGGTCCTGGTGGTAGTCCTTGCCGGCAAAGCTGATCGAGGGCTTGCGGTCGGGCACAACGATGTTGGTCTTGAAATCGCTGCGCGTCTTCTCGCCCGTGGCCGACGGAAAACCGGCGAGCAGCGTCGCCTGGTAGGTCTGGCCGTGGCGCAGCCCTTCGAGGCAGATCGTGTCGCTGCGTCCGGTGACGATGCCGTCCAGCGCGGGCGTGGTACGTACATAGGCGCCGTACGAAACATCGCCTTTGGTCGCGATGTCCTCGTTGAAGCGCAGGCACGCGCGCGCCTGGTCCGCCTCGGCCTCGACGTCGACCTTGGTGACGCGGAACGCCGCCAGGTCCTTCAGTTGCGCGACGCGCGTTGTCACGCCTTCCGAGGGAGTAAAGCCGAGCCCGGCTTCGAACGCGGCCAGCGCCTCCTTGTATTTGTCGTGGTTGTCGTAATCGCGGCCGATGATGAACAGCGCATTGCCGCGTTCGACCGGGTCGGCCGATTTGCGGTAGGCGTTGTAGGCGCTCGCCATCGCGTGGTCTTCGTCATCGTTGGCGAGCTGCGCCTGCGCCAGCCGCAGCCAGACGAGCCCGTCGTCGGCGCCGAACGAGATCGCCTGTTCGAGGTCGCCCACCGCGCGCGAATAGCGTTTGATGCGGTATTCCTCGTCGGCGTCCTTGCGCAGGCGCGGGATCAGGTTGGGCTGCCGCTTGGCCGCCGGCACCCGGTCGAGCAGGTCCTGGTGGTAGTCCTTGCCGGCATCCGCCAGCTCCTTCGACTCATAGTCGGCGGCCGCCCCCGGCGCCGCCCAGCCGACCAGCAGAACCAGAACCAACGACAAGGTGCGGAACATCAATCACCCCTCGATTGAGCGCGCGACGCTAACATTCACGAGGCGCCTGCGGCAGCCGCGATTTAGGCGAAAACTGCCGTTGCCAGCGCAACCCTTTACACCGTCGCAGATACGGCCGCGGGGCGCTGCCGGTTGCCGCGACCGCTTCGCCGCTTGAGGGATTGCGTCAACCTGTAGCACTGTGCCGCCGACGTAACGGCGCGCGCTGGAGGCGGCGATGAAGATCGGGTTTGTCGGTCTCGGGATCATGGGCCATCCGATGGCCCTCAACGTCGCCAAGGGCGGGCATCAGCTTTACGTCTACGGCCAGCGCACCTGCCCGCCATCGGTCAAGGAAGCCGGCGCCGTCGTCTGCGACACGCTGAAGCAGATCGCCGAGCAGTCCGAGACCGTCATCGTCATGGTGCCCGACACACCCGATGTCGCCGACGTCTTGCTCGGCGACAGCGGGATCATCAGCGGGCTGTCCGCCGGCAAGCTCGTCGTCGACATGAGCTCGATCTCGCCGATCGAGACCAAGACGTTCGCCGCGGCGGTCGCCGAAAAGGGCTGCGGCTACGTCGATGCGCCGGTGTCGGGGGGCGAGGTCGGCGCCAAGGCCGCCTCGCTGACCATCATGTGCGGCGGCTCCGAAGCCGATTTCGCGCGCGCCAAACCGCTGTTCGAGCTGATGGGAAAGAATATCACACTGGTCGGCGAGGTCGGCGCCGGACAGACCACCAAGGTCGCCAACCAGATCATCGTCGCGCTGACCATCGAGGCGGTCGGCGAGGCGCTGCTGTTCGCCTCGAAGGCAGGCGCCGATCCGGCCAAGGTGCGCCAGGCCCTGATGGGCGGGTTCGCCAATTCGCGCATCCTCGAAGTCCATGGCGAGCGCATGATCAAGCGCACCTTCGACCCCGGCTTCCGCATCGAGCTGCACCAAAAGGATTTGAACCTGGCGCTGCAGGGCGCGCGCGCGATGGGAATGTCCCTGCCCAATACCGCGACGACGCAGGAACTGTTCAACGCGGCCGCCCCGCTCGGCGGCCTCGCCTGGGACCATTCCGGCCTCGTCCGCGTCCTCGAACACCTCGCCGGCCACAAGGTCGCCGGGGATTAGGCACGTAGGGCGGATAAGCGCAGCGCAATCCGCCTTATCCGCGACCAGGGCGGGATGCGCTGCGCTTTCCGCCTTACCAAAATCTATGCTGGCGGACATCCCCGCCCGCGGCGCATGACAGCCGCCACAAAAGTATACGCTATAGTTGCATTTTTTTGGAGTATCCGCGACGATCTGACGTTCTCCCGGTAACGGCGGCGCCTCGCAGGCCCCGGCCGTGGAAATGGAGAAACGACATGACCTTCGAATTCGCGAAAAAGACCGGACGGGCGCTGGCGATGACCGGCGCGATCGTCGCGGCGGTCGCGCTGAGCACGGTCCCCGGTACGGCGCAGGCCAGAGACTGGCACGGCGGCGGCTGGCATCACGGCGGCGGCTGGCGGGGGGCCGGGATCGGGTTCGGCCTGGCGGCCGGCGCGCTCGCCGGCGCGGCCATCGCCTCGTCCGCCTACCCCTACTACTACCCCTACAGCTACGGCTACGGGTACCCGTACTACGGGTATTCGTACGGTCCGTCGCCGTACTACTACGGCGGCTACTAGACCCCTCCTTGAGGTGGCGAACGCGGGGCGCGGGCGGCGGCGACGCCGCCCGCGCCTTTCGCGCAGCCCGCTAGCGCCCGAGCACCCGGTCGAGCGCCTTGATCGCGTTTGCGTCGGCCTTGGCGTCTTCGGCCTCGGCGGCGGCAAGGTATCGGTAGAGCCCGGCGATGCCGCGGTACATCTCGGCCGACGGCGCGTTGGCGTCGAGAAAATCGCTGATCTCCTGCATCTCGCCGACCCAGCGGTAAGCCTTGTCGTACATGCCGGGGATGCTCTTCTTCATGCGGCCGAGCATCTCGGGCTGCGACGATTCGAGTTCCGCGATCAGCGCCTCGGCACAGCCGAACCGCGCCGCGCCGAGCAGCATCGCGGCGGCGATCGCCGTCGTGCCCTTGGTGATCCCGGCATACGACATCTTGAGCCCGGACGCGGCGCCCACCGGGCCGTCGATGAGGCGCCAGTCGATCCCGTAATCCTTGATCGCCGCGGTTCGCGCGGCCTGCGGCCCCGACGCATAGATCGCGGGGCTGTAACCGTCGCGCGGCGGCCCGCCGATGATTCCGCCGTCGGCAAAGGCCGCGCCGGTCGGCTCGACGATCGCCGCGATGCGCTGCGCGGTCTGCGGGCTGACCGCGTTGCAGTCGACATAGACCGGCTTCACCGGCAGCGATTGCAGCGCCGGCGCCAGCCGCGATGCCAGCCCCTCGGCTTGGTCCGGCGGCAGGATCGACAGGAAGTAATCGGCCCCGGCCAGCAGTTCGCGCTCGTCGCCGACCGCGTGCATGCCGGCCGCCTTGGCGCGTCCGGCGCTCGCTTCGCTGCGGCCCGAGAGCAGCGTGCGCACCGTCGCACCGCGTTCGTTAAGACGCTTGCCGACGCCGGCCCCCATCGATCCCTGCGCCATGACCGCCACGGTGATGCTCATCGTCCCGCCCTCGCCACCCCGATCCGCGCCCGAGCCTAGCGGCAAGAAAGCGGATTGGCGACCACGCCGTGCCGCCCCGGGTGCCGGTAACCGCCGCGTAACAAAATCTGCTGAAGTCGCAACATTTTCTAAGTGATGCTGAATGGATCGATCTGGCCGAGGCTGGTGTTAGCGCATCGATTAATCGCTTTCAACCAGCCCTTGCTCATGCGGGGCCGCGCGTTGAAGAGGAGACAGACAATGAAGACCCTGAGTGCTATCGCTCTTCTTGCCGGGATGGCGGCTGCCGTTCCGGCGTTTGCGCAGACGCCCGATCCGGCGGCGAACGCGGTTTCCGGCGGAACCAGCGGCGCGGCCACCGGTGCGATCATCGGCTGCATCGTGACGATCCCGGTGGGCTGCGCCCCCGGCGCGGCGGTCGGCGCGGCCGTCGGCGGCGGCGTTGGCGCCACCGCCGGTGCGGCGAGCACCCCCGCTTACGCTCCGGCGCCCGCCTACCCGGCGCCACCGCCGCCGCCCGCGGGCAGCACCGTGATCATCGAGCACTAACGCTCGACGGCCAGACGATAAATGGATGCCGGCCCGGCAATCCCGGGCCGGCATTTCTTTTGCCGGGTTCAGCCGCCTTGGCGGGTGCGGCAGCTAATCCGCCGCGTCCTTGAGCTTGCCGCGCGACGCCGCCACGAGGTCGCGCAACGCCGCCAGGCTCGAGCGCTGGCAGAAATCGCCGAATCCCTCGCCAGGCCGCCGCTCGGCCGCAAACAGCGCGAACAGCGGGTCGAGCACATCGGCCACCTCGTCGAGCCGGATGCGCTCGGCAACCACCTCGTTGAGGCGCGTCCCCTCGAAATCGCCGGCGACATAGATCGAGTAGAAGCCGGGAATGCGCCCGACAATGCCGATATCGCCGCTGTACGGCCGGGCGCACCCGTTCGGGCAGCCGGTGATGCGCACCGACAGCCGCTCGCGTTCGACGGCGTAGCGCGCCATCCGCTCCACAATCTCACCGACCAGCCGGTCGTGCACCCGCTCGGCCTCGGTCAGCGCCAAGCCGCAGGTCGGCAGCGCCGGGCAGGCCAGCGCCCAACGCTCGACCGGCAGCAGATCCTCGGCGAGCTTGACCCCGCGCGCCCGCAACTTCGCCTCGATCGCGTAGCGGTCGGCCGGATCGACCTCGGACAGGATGATGTCCTGGCTCGGCATCAGGATCGGGTCGGCGCCATATTCGGTAACGATCTCGCGCAGCGCCGTCCGTAAATGGGCGCGGCCGTCGTCGGCGATGCGGCCGCTGGCGATCGGAATGCCGAGATAGAGCTTGCCGTCGCCCTGCTCGTGCCAGCCGAGATGGTCCGGCACCTGGAACGGCGCCATCGGCCGGCACGGCGCCAGCGTCTTGCCGAGGTCTTCCGACAACCGCTCGCGGGCCCATTCTTCGCCGCGCTCGGCAATCACGTATTTGAGCCGGGCGTGCCGCCGGTTGGCGCGGTCGCCCCAGTCGCGGTGCAGCCGCACCACCGCCCGCGCCGCCTCGACCAGGTCCTGCGGCTCGACAAAGCAGACTGCGGAGGCCATGCGCGGATAGGTCTCGGGCTTGTTGTGCGTCGCGCCGTGGCTGCCGCCCAGGAAGAAATTGTAGCCGACGAGGTCGCCGCCTTCCCACAGGGCGACAATGCCGAGATCGTTGGTCAGCACGTCGATCGTGTTGTCCTCGGGCACCGCAAAGCCGATCTTGAACTTGCGCGGCAGGTAACGGTCGCCGTAGAGCGGGTCGGGGGCCTCGTCGGCGCCCTGCCCCTCGCTCCACGGCGTGCCGTCGACCCAGATTTCCTTGTAGGCGCCGCTCGTCGGCAGCAGCGCCGCGCCGAGCAGCCGCGCATCGGCCTCCAGCCGCCCGTAGACGTCGTTGCGGATCGGCGCCGGCGACGTCGTCACGGTCCGCACCACATCGCCGCACGCCGCCAGCGTCGTCATCAGGCCGGCGTTGATTTCCGTCATCGCCGCCTTGAGCCCGCTCTTGACGACGCCGTGAAACTGGATGCTCGACCGCGTCGTCACCCGCAGCGTGTCGTTGGCGTATTTTGCGGCGACAGTATCGAGCGCGAGGTATTGCGCCGCGGTCAGGCGCCCGCCCGGAATGCGCACCCGCACCATGAACTGGTAGTGCTTGGATTCGCCGGCCTGCTTCAGCTCGGTCGCGCTGTCACGGTCATACCCCTGGTAAATCCCGTGAAATTTGAGCAGCGAATACCCTTCGCCGTCAAAAGGGGTCGCGGCGTCGGCGAGGTCGCGCGCCAGATGGCCGCGCAGCTGCCGGCTTTGCTGCTTGGTCGCCTCGGCCTTCGAGATTTTCTCGACCAGCTGAACCACATCGCCGCCCTCCGCCGCCCGGGCGGGGAATACCGGCCGTACGACGTGGATTCAGATAATCTAACATGCTCTCCATGTCAAATTTTGATGATTTTACAGATACGACGCGCTATACGCGTTCCAGAGCCCGGCCGATATCGGCGATCAGGTCCGCTTCAGCTTCGAGCCCGGCCGAAAGCCGCACCAGCGAGTCGCCGATGCCCAGCTCGGCGCGCTCCTCCGGCTTGAGCCGCGAATGCGTCGTCGTCGCCGGATGGGTGACGATGCTCTTCGAGTCGCCGAGGTTGTTCGAAAGATCGACCAGCCGCAGCGTATCGAGAAAGCGAAAACAGGCTTCCTTGTCGCCCGCGATATCGAAGCAGACAAGGCTCCCGCCGAGCTTCATCTGGCGTTTGGCCAGCTCATGCTGCGGATGGCTCGGCAGACCGGGATAGATCGCCCGGGTGACTTTGGGATGCCGTTCGAGAAAGCGCGCGATCGCCTCCGCGGTGCGGCATTGCCGCTCGACCCTGAGCTCCAGCGTCTCCAGCCCCTTGAGCAGCAGCCAGGCGTTGAACGGGCTCAGCGACGGGCCGGTATGCCGGTAGAACTGGCCGAGGTCGTTTTTGAGAAAATCGTTGCTGCACAGGATCGCGCCGCCGAGCACCCGCCCCTGCCCGTCGATATGCTTGGTCGCCGAATACACGACGACGTCCGCGCCGAGCGCCATCGGCTTCTGCAACAATGGCGTCGCGAAGACATTGTCGACGACAAAGAGGCCGCCGGCGCGGTGCGTCAGCCGCGCCACCTCGGCGAGGTCGACGAGGTCCATCGCCGGGTTTGACGGGCTCTCGCAAAAGGTCAGCTTGACCGCGCCGCCGATCGCCGCCTCCCAGGCGGACGGGTCGCGCCCATCGACCAGGATCGTCTGCACCCCCCAGCGCGGCAGCAGCTCGTTGAGGATGTAGGCGCACGAGCCGAACAGCGCCCGGCTGGCGACCACTTTATCGCCGGCGCGCAGCTTGCACAGCAGCGCGCCGAACACCGCCGCCATGCCGCTCGCTGTGGCCCGACAGGCCTCCGCCCCTTCGATCAGGCGCAGCCGCTCCTCGAACATCGCGACGGTCGGGTTGCGGTAGCGCGAATAGAGAAACCGCTTGCTGTCGTCCTTGAAGGCTTCCTCGGCCTCGGCGGCGCTGCCGTAGACAAAGCCCGAGGTGAGGAACATCGCCTCGCAGGTTTCCTCGAACGGGCTGCGCATCGCGCCTCCGCGCACCAGGATCGTCGCCTGGCTGACCTCGTCGGCCAGTTCCGGGGGCAGCACTTGCTTGGTCATCGACCCGGTGCTCCTCTTGGCTCTCCTCGGGAGCCGCGGGCGGTCCGGGCAACAAAAAACCCCGGACCGGTGCGGGCCAGGG
>JAFAWI010000038.1 GCA_019241915.1 Alphaproteobacteria bacterium | reverse complement strand
GCGCGTCCGCGGCGGCCGGTAGCACCTGTTGCGCGGTTGGCCCGATCGCCCTCACCCTCTCCCGCATTTGCGGGAGAGGGTGTATCGGGCGCCATCGCCGAGGCGAGACGGGTGAGGGTCGAGTGGAGCAGGCACACAGACGGAGGCGAGCGACATGGCAGCGGTGATGGAAAGAACAACCCGGCATCGCGACGGCTGGCTCGGCGCGGAATTCGACCGGGGCAAGCTCTACTGGGACTTCACCCCGGCGCATCTCCACGCAATCGACGCGCTGATGGCCAAACTCAAGGATGACCCGCGGCCGTTTCACCAGGTCGGCAAAGCCGATTTTTCGCATCCGGCGCTCGACGCCGACCTTGCGGCGTTGCTCGGCTATATCAAGACCGGGCCGGGGCTCGTCGTGATGCGCGGCTTCCCGGTCGGGAACTACACGCCCGCCGAGATGGAGACGATCTACTGGGGGATCGGCGCGCATTTCGGCATCGGCTGCTCGCAGAGCGCCGACGGCGATTACCTCGGCTATGTCACCAATGTCGCCAAAGCCTCGCGCGGCTACACGACCGACCGCGAGCTGAGCCTGCACACCGACTCGGCCGAGATCGTCGGGCTGTTGTGCGTCCGCGACGCCAAGGAAGGCGGCATGAGCATCTATGCCAGTTCGCTGAAGGTGCACGAAATCGTCGCCCGCGAGCACCCCGAGTATCTGGCGGTGCTGGAGCGCGGCTTTCGCTGCGACCGGCGCGGCGAGGAGGCGCCGGACGATGCGCCGGTGACGCCGTACCGCGTGCCGGTGTTTTCCGAGCAGAACGGCGTTCTCAGCACGCGTTTTGTGCGCGGGGTCATCGACCGCGGCGCCGAGGCGCTCGGCCAGCCGCTCGCCGATCTGGAGCTTGAGGCGCTGGCCTTTTTCGAGAGCGTCGCGCAGCGCGACGACGTGCGGCTTCAGTTACGCCTCGCGCCCGGTGAGGCTTCGTTCATCAACAATTACGAGATACTGCACGCCCGGACAGGCTTCGTCGACCACGACGACCCGGCGAAGAAGCGGCTGCTCTACCGGCTGTGGCTGATGGGCGACCCGCCGCGGCCGATGAAGACGGAAGTGCACCTCTACCAGAACCGCTCCGGGATGATGGGGGTCGACCCGCAGCCCGGCCGCGGTCCGCGCTAGCCGTGCCGGGGTGACGGGTCAACACCTGCCTCTCCCTAGGCAAGCGGCGCGGGACGCGGCATGCTGCCTCCCGGAAGAGTACCGCTCCCGGTGGGGCGCGCGGGCTTCAAACCCGTTGGAGGGCGCTCCGGCGTCCTCGGTAGGTTCGACTCCTGCCTCTTCCGCCACCCCCTCGTGAGTGCGTCGAGCTTGTCAGCGCCTGCTTGGCGATAAAGCACCGTCAAGACAAGGGCGGCGACTTCAGCAATGGCGGCAAAGTAGCCAAGGCGCGTCTGGTCTCTGGCCTGAAGCGGCTGTTCTCAGTTCGGGTTCCGATCAATCGTCAGACCGGCGAAGCGTGCTCATTGCTACTCAGCTTTTGACCAAGGCGGCAGTAGGCTCGCACTGTGGCACTGACCGACGTGGCTGCGCAGCGGCGACGTCACGCATCTGTCATCTCGGATCGTTATGACCCGCTCGTGCTAACTTCCATCGCTTTGAATAAGGCTGCGCCGCGCCCAACCACGGTGACTCCGGCCGCGTACCGTCGCGTCGCGACGGGCTGGCTCCCGGCGGTTGTGCTGCTGGCGCCATCGCTGCTGTTTCTTGCACTGTTTACCTACGGGCCGGTGCTGCGCGTGCTTGGCGAGTCGCTGCTCGTCGGGCGCTTTGCGGGGCAGAGCGCGATCGGGCTCGGCAACTACCAGCGGCTATTCGCCGACGCGCATTTCGCCCGCGCCGCCTGGAACAACATCGCTTACGCGGTCGGCACGATCGTGCCGAGCCTCGTCCTCGCGCTATTTCTCGCGCTCGCGTTGCGCGAGACCAATCGCTTCACGGCAGTGCTGCGTACGCTTGTGGTGATGCCGCTGCTGATCCCGCTGGTGGCCGCCGCCGCTTTGTTCAGCTTTATCCTGCTGCCCGGCGATGGGCTGCTCGACTTCTACCTGCGCAAGCTTGGACTGCCGATGGTCAATTGGCTGGGAAGTCCCGACTACGCGCTGGGCGCGGTGATCGCGATCACAGTGTGGAAGAACACCGGCTACTACATGCTGTTCTTCCTCGCCGGCCTCGCCGGCGTCCCGCAGGATTTGGTCGATGCCGCGACGATCGATGGTGCCGGCGCGTGGCGGCGGCTGCGCAGCATCGTGCTGCCGCTACTCGGGCCGACATTCGGCTTTGTCGTACCGATCGCGCTGTTGAACGCGCTGACCCAGGTCGATCACGTCGTGACGATGACGCAAGGCGGCCCGTCGGACGCGACCAATCTGCTGCTCTATTACATCTACCAGCAGGCGGCGCAGAACTACGACACCGGGCTGGCGGCGGCAGCAACAGTAATCAGCATTGCCGCGTTGCTGTGCCTGTCGCTGATCTCCTTCCGTCTCATCGAACGCGGCGCGCATTATGAGAGTTGACGGCAAGCTCTGGGCGATGCTCGCTACCAGCACTGCGGCCCTGATCTGGGCTGTTCCGTTCGCGTGGATGGCGGCGGCCTCGCTGCGCCCCGGAGTTCCCGCCGACATCGCCTCGCTGACGCCGCGTGGTCCGTTTGGATTGAGCAATTT
>JAFAWI010000596.1 GCA_019241915.1 Alphaproteobacteria bacterium | reverse complement strand
GAAGCACCGGTCGGGGAAACGGCTCGCGAACCGGTCGAGCCCGGTGCCGGACGGCATCGCGGCGGTGATCGCGACAATGCGCGGGTCGGCCGCCGCCTCGGCGATGACCGCGTTGGCGAACACCTTGGTATATTGCGGCGGCCCCGGGGGCGCCTTGACCTGCTCGCCGGTGATGACGTTGAACTTGGCGACACCATGATACTTGTCGGCCGAGTTCTCGGCCGGCGCGTAGCCGTGCCCCTTCTTGGTGATGACGTGCAGCAGGATCGGCCCGCTCTCCTCGGCGTCCCTGACGTTGCGCAGCACCGGCAGCAGATGGTCCATATTGTGCCCGTCGATCGGGCCCACGTAGTAAAAGCCGAGCTCCTCGAACAGCGTGCCGCCGGTGAGGATGCCGCGGGCGTATTCCTCGGCGCGGCGCGCGGTGCGCTCGAGCCCGCGCGGAAAGCGCCTGGCCATGCGGGCGGCGAGGTCGCGCAGGTTGAGGAACGAGCGGCTGCTCATCAGCCGGCTGAGGTAGGCGCTCATGGCGCCCACAGGAGGCGCGATCGACATGTCGTTATCGTTCAGGATCACGAGCAGGCGCGACTTCATCGAGCCGGCGTTGTTCATCGCCTCGTAGGCCATGCCGGCGCTCATCGCGCCGTCGCCGATGACCGCGATCACGTCGCGCTTGTCACCCTTGAAGTCGCGGGCCACCGCCATGCCGAGCCCGGACGATATCGAGGTCGAGCTGTGCGCCGCGCCAAACGGGTCGTATTCGCTTTCCGACCGTTTGGTGAAACCGGAGAGGCCGCCGCCCTGACGGATCGTGCGAATCCGGTCGCGCCTGCCGGTAAGGATCTTGTGCGGATAGGCCTGGTGGCCGACGTCCCAGATCAACCGGTCATTGGGTGTATTGAAAACATAATGCAGCGCGACCGTGAGCTCGACGACCCCGAGACCGGCGCCGAAATGCCCCCCGGTGATCGATACCGCATCGATCAGCTCGTCGCGCAGCTCGTCGGCGACCTGGCGCAGATCGGATTCGGGAAACCGGCGGAGATCCGCCGGCACGTCGATCCGATCCAGGAGCGGCGTCCGGTTTGAAAGACGAGGGCTTGGCTTTTGATCCACGCGCGACGCTCCTCACGTACGGCGGTCGATGACAAATCGCGCCACCTGTCGCAAAAGTTCCGCTCTTTGCTCGAACAAATCAAGATGAGCAACGGCCTGGTTGATTAGAAGTTCCGCTTGTGCGCGTGCCCGGTCAATACCGAGAATCGAGACGAACGTGGCTTTTCCGGCCGCGGCGTCGGCGCCCACGGGCTTGCCGGTTTCATCGGCGGACCCTTGCACGTCGAGCAGGTCGTCGGCGATCTGGAAGGCAAGACCGAGATCGTGCGCATAGCCGCGCAGCGCGAGGCGCAGCTCATGCGGCGCCTTTGCCAGAATCGCCCCAGCCTCGCAGGAAAAAGCGATCAGCGCGCCAGTCTTCATCCGCTGCAGACGCGTGATCGCGCCGATGTCGAGCGACTGCCTCTCGGCGATCAGATCGATCATTTGACCGCCGACCATGCCGGCCGCGCCGGCGGCGCCGGCCAATGCCGTAACCAGCTCGCAGCGCACCGCCGCGCTGCCGTGCGTATCGGGGTGCGCCAGCGTCTCGAACGCGAGGGTCAACAGGCCGTCGCCGGCCAGCACCGCGGTTGCCTCGTCGAAGGCTTTGTGGCAGGTCGGCCGGCCGCGCCGCAAATCGCTGTCGTCCATCGCCGGCAGGTCGTCGTGGATCAGCGAATAGGCGTGCACCATTTCGACCGCCGCAGCGACCTGAAGCGCGCTGCGCCGTGCGACGCCAAACAGCCGGGCGCCCGCCAGCACCAAGAGCGGGCGCAGCCGCTTGCCGGGCGCCAGCGCCGAATAGCGCATTGCCTCGTAGACCCGCGCCTCCAGCCCCGGCGGCGCCGTCAACAGCCCGTCGACGATCGAATCGGTCAGCTTCGCCGTCACCGCCGCCGCCTCGTCGACGGCGGCCGTGTCGCGCCACAGACTTCCGGTCAAACTCTGTTCGTCCCCTTCAATCCAGCTTCGCCGGCGCGACGGTCACGCCGCCGTCGGGTCCGACGACGATGCGGTCGACCCGCTGTTGCGCCTCGTTCAGCTTCTTCTCGCAATGCCGCTTTAGCTGCGCGCCGCGCTCGTAGGATTGGATCGCGTCGTCGAGTTTGACCTGCCCGCCCTCGAGCCGGCGCACGATGCCCTCAAGCTCGGCAAGCGCGTCCTCAAAGCTCATCGCGGCGATGTCCTCAGGCAGCGCAGGATCGTTCATCGGTTCCTTGGGCAGCCGGTCAGGCTGACATCAACACGCGGACATGCGCGGCCGCACTCGCGCCCAGCGCGACAAGATCATAGCCGCCCTCCAAGCTCGATACCACCCGGCCGCGGGCATGGCGCCGCGCGATCTCGACCAGCTGCTCGGTGACCCACACATAATCGGCTTCGTCGAGCTGCAACTGGGCCAGCGGGTCGCTGCGGTGCGCATCGAACCCGGCCGAGATCAGCACCATCTCCGGCGCGAAAGCGTCGAGCGCCGGCAGCAGGGTGCGGGTCATGCCGAGACGAAACGCCTGCGACCCCGACAGCGGCGGCAGCGGCACGTTGACGATGTTGCCGGCGACCCCGCTTTCGCCGGTCGAGCCGGTTCCCGGATAAAGCGGCGACTGATGGGTCGAGCCGTAGAACAGGTTCGCATCGTCCCAGAAGCTCGCCTGCGTGCCGTTGCCGTGATGGACGTCGAAATCGATGACGGCAATTCGTGTCAGGCCATGCACTGCGCGCGCCCGCAACGCGCCGACGGCGATATTGTTGAACAGGCAGAAGCCCATTGCGCGCGACGGCTCGGCGTGATGCCCGGGCGGCCGCACCGCGCAGAAAGCGTTGGTCGCCTCGCCGGCCATCACCGCATCGACTGCTGCGACCACCGCGCCGGCGGCGTGCAACGCCGCGGCACCCGACTGCGGCGACATCACGGTGTCGGCGTCGATCCCGACATGACCCGCCTGAGGCACCGCCGCCAGCAGTCGATCGACATAGCGCTGTGGATGGACGCGGCCGAGGTCGTCGGCCGCGACGGCAGGTGCCTCACGCCGGTCGAGTGCGGCGAATGCCGGGGAGTCGAGCGCTTCGAGCACCGCCCTGAGGCGCGCCGGCGTCTCGGGATGATACTGGCCCGGGTCGTGCTCGAGGCACGACGGATGCGTGTAGAGAATCGTCATCGGCGCCCAGTGTTACACGGTTCAACGCCGGCGAAAGGCAAGAATCGCAAGCGCGGCCCAGCCGACGATAAACGCGGTGCCGCCGACCGGCACGGCCAGCGCCGCCCGACTGAAGCCGGTGGCGGCATGGACGAACTGGCCAAGGCTGAACAGCAGGATTCCGGCCGCAAAGCACCAGCCGGTGACGACGGCGAGGCCGCGGCGCGGCTCGCGGCCCTGGGCGAAGCCGATCACCGCCAGCAGCGCCGCCGCATGGATCATCCCGTAGAAGGAGCCGTTGCGCAGCAGCGTTGCCGCCGCCGGGTCGTCCGCCAGATGCGCCGCCGCGGCACCGGCGATCACCGAGGCGGCGCCGCCCACTCCGGCGATGAACAGCCACAGCCGGATCATGTTTATCCCCGCTTCCCCCGCGCCGACTCTAGCAGAGCGAGCGTGGCCGCCGCGACCATTGTCGCATCGAACTCGGCAACCGCCTTGGCGCGCGCCGCGGCGCCCAGACGTCGCCGAAGCGCGGGCTCCTCCACCAGCCGGCGGATCGCCGCGGCAAGCGCGGCTGGGTTCCGTTCCGGCACCAGCAAACCGGTCTCGTCCGGCGCAACCACTTCGCGGCAGCCGGGGGTATCGCTGGCGACGATGGGGCGCCCGCACGCCGCCGCCTCGAGCAGCGCCTTGGGAACCCCCTCGCCGTAGCTCGACGGCAAGACGGCGGCCGCCGCGCGCCGCCAGACCTCGCGCACGTCGGCGACATGACCCAGCCATTCGATCCCCGGTTCGCGCGCCAGCTCGCGCAATTCACCTTCACTCAGCGAATCGCTGCTGTCGGGGTCCGGCGCCCCCGCCAGCAGCAGCACGGCCGGGACCCCTTGCGCACGCAGCAAGCGCAGCGCTGCCGCGGCGTCCAACACCCCCTTGCTTTTGAGCATGCGGCCCACCATCGCAATCGCCACCGCCTCGCCCCCGGGCAGCGGCAGCGCGCCAAAATGAGCGGTATCGACGCCGGAGCCGCGGATCAGCGCAATCCGGCCGCTGCCGATCCCGAACCCGATGAGGGCGTCTCGGTCCTCCGGATTTTGGACGATGATCGGGCCGTCGTGCGAAAAGCGCCGCAGCGCGATGCCGAGCGCCCGCCGCCGCCACGGTACGCGGGCGCTCACCCCAAGCCCCATCACCGCCGAGACCGTCACCGGCTTCGCGTTGCCGCGTAGCGCCAACAGCGCGGCCAAACCGCCGAACAGCACCGGCTTCAGCGCGACGTGGTAGAGGAGATCGGGCCGTTCGCGGCGGTACAGAGCGACGATCTCGGCCAACGCCCGCATATGGCCGACCAGGCCGTTGCCGCGGCGCCGCCACGTCAGCGGGTGCAGGCTGAAGCCTTCGCCGCGGATCACGTCGCCGTGGTGGCGTACCCGCGTCGCCACCGTAATCGCATAGCCGGCGTCGCGTGCGGCGCGCGCGACCGGCAGGCGGTGCGAGCAGAAATACCAGTCCTCGGTAACGAGAAAGAGCAGCTTTGGCGGAGGCACGCGGCGTCGGCCGAGAGGGTCGTTGCAATGTGCTTTCCCTTAATGCAACACGGCCTCTATCGCCGAGCGAATTGTGGGGCCAAGGCGACATGGCGCGCATTCTCGTCACCGGCGCAGCGGGTTTTATCGGCCAGGCACTGTGCCCGGCGCTGGCGGCGCGCGGGCACAGCACCATTGCCGGCTTGCGGCGCGCCCAGCCGGTGGTCGACGCGGCAGCATCGCATGTCCTGGGAGAGATCGGCCCGGCAACCGACTGGTTCGGCGCGCTGCGGGGGATCGACATCGTCGTGCATCTGGCGCAGCGCGCGCATACGCCGCCGGACCGGGCGGCGCTGGCCAGTGAACCGGCAGCGGCAGCGGCGCTGGTGCGCGCCGCGGCGGCGGCCGGGGTGCAGCGGGTGGTCTTGTTGAGCTCGATCAAGGCGATGGGCGAGGCGACGCCGCCGGGCCGCCCGTTCCGCAGCGATGACGAACCGCACCCCGAAGACGTTTACGGTCGCGGCAAGTTGGCCAGCGAACGCGCCGCCGCGACGGCGGCCGCGACAGCGGGAGTCGAACTGGTCGTGGTACGCCCGCCGCTGGTTTACGGCCCAGGCGCCGGGGCCAATTTCGCCGCGTTGATCCGGCTGGTGGGGAGCGGCATACCATTGCCATTCGCCGCGGTCGGCAATCGTCGCAGCCTGATCTTCCGCGACAACCTCGCCGATCTGATTGCGGCAGCGGCGGTTCATCCGGCGGCGGCCGGCCGGACGCTGCTGGCTCGCGACGGCGACGAACTGTCGACCGCGCAGCTGATCGCGGCGCTGGCAGCCGGCCTCGGCCGGAAGCCGCGCTTGTTTCGCGTGCCCGAGGCATTCTGGGCGGCGCTTCGGGCGCTGCCCGGCATTGGCGCGAAAGCTGCCCGCCTGACGCTGTCGCTGCAGGTCGACGACGCGCCGACCCGAGCGCTGCTCGTCTGGAGCCCACCGGTCGGCGCTGCCGAAGCGCTGGCCGTGACGGCGCGGAGCTTTGCCGAAAGACTGTAATTCGGCGGCGTGCCTCCCTATATCGGCTGCGCCGCAATATCAGCGCCGAGTGTGTGTGGATGCCGAGTTTTGATGTCGTGTCCCGTCTGGACC
>JAFAWI010000572.1 GCA_019241915.1 Alphaproteobacteria bacterium | reverse complement strand
GGCTGTTGCCGCTCTTCGCGCTGCGCTGGATGCTGATCCTGTTCAACCCGTTCCGCGCCGACCGGACTGCCGACCCGCGGCGCCAGCCCGACGACAGCGACCCGCTGGTGCCGGACCGTCTCGCCAAGGCGCGGGCGGTGCTGCCCTGGGCGGCCGGCGACGAGGCAGCTTTCTAACTTGGTGGCGCGGCGCCTTCGATAGCCGCCGCCCGCGCGCGCGGCACCACGAACCAGGTCTGCAGCGGCCCCAGCCCTTTGATCTCGACTTCACCGCGGCTTTCGAACGCGAACAGCTCGGAAGACAGCGCCGCCCGAGCGTCCGCCGATACCTGAATGCGCTCGGCCTCGCCGCTCGATTCGAGCCGCGCCGCGAGGTTCACGGCATCGCCCCAGACGTCGTACGAGAATTTGTGGGTGCCGATGATCCCGGCCATGACCGGGCCCGACGCGACACCGATCCGCATCCGGATCGGGATCGCAAACTGAGCGGCGACCTCGTTTTTGGCGTCGAACATCTCAAGCCCCATCCGCACCAGCCGGTCCGCATGGTCGGGCACCGGCTCCGGCACCCCGGCGACCGCCATATAGGCGTCGCCGATCGTCTTGATCTTCTCGACCTGGTAACGAGCCGCGAGCGCGTCGAAGCGGCGCATCAGCTCGTTGAGCATCGCCACCGTGCGCGCGGCACCGAGCCGTTGTGACAGTGGCACAAAGCCCTGAATGTCCGAGAACAGGATCGAGGCGCTGTCGAACGCCTCGGCGATCGACTGCTCGGGATGCTCGCGCAGCCGCGCGACGATCGTCGCCGGCAGGATGTTGTGCAGCAGCGCCTCGGTCGCCGCCTCGGCACGCTCGGTAAGGCGGAACGAGTAGTAGGTCAGCGCGGCGATCATGATGAACACATTGGCCGCCGACGAGACGTAGAGCTGGGTGACGAAGCCGCCCGGCATCGGCAAAGCCGCCACCGGGTACATAAACCACGCGACGAGATGCGAGACGAAAAAGCTTGCCACCCCGAACAGCCCGAGCAGCGGCCGCGCCGCGCCGAAGATGAAAAATGCCGCGGCAGCGCCGATGACCATGTTCAACTGGATCCCCGAATCGCGCCCGAGCAGACCGGTCAGCGCGATCAGCGCCGGGCATTCGGCCGCCAGCACAAGCAGTCCGCCTGCTGCCGGATGCAACCGGTGCAGCAGCGGCACGCAGATCGCCACCGCCGTCAGTGCCAGATTGATCGCAACGATCGAGGAGTAGGTGCGGCTGTCGGTGGCCGCGTATGACAGCGCATAGAGCAGCGAGGACACCGCGATCAACGCCGCCAGGGCGTTCATCACCCGCAGCTGGCGCCGTTCGACACGGCCGTAGCCGCTTGTGCCCAGATCGAGCCAGCGTCCGAACAGCCGGCTCAGCGCCGGGCGGACGCGCCGCGCGAGCGCAAGCAAGGCAAGCCTCCCTGGTGACCCCGGGCCTCCCTGGTGGCCCGGGGCACCTGTTATAAGCCGCGCCGCGCCGTGGCGCATGCTCGCTCGGCGACCATCGCCGGCGTAGATCGCCGGCTCATTCGCAACCTCAGGTCGCTAACGCGAGCGAAACTGCGCGCGAAACAGTTCGGCGTCCGCCTCGCTGCGAAACCTGATCGTCAGCGTCAAGCCGCCGTCGGCAACGGCGGTGCTAAAACTTTTGGGCTCGATCTTGTTCTGGTCGAGCCAGGTACGGATGCGGCTCATCGTGCCGCCGAGCGTATTGCCGTCGGACACATGCACTTTCACAGCAATCGAGTCTTGCACAAACCGGCCCGTTAAAAACAGAGGCGAGCCTGCGTAACGGGTCAGCCGCGGGTTTATTCGCAGGCGCAGGCGCAGGGGTGGCATGCGCGGCGCCGCATGCCTCGGACGCATACTGTTACCAATTGTTGCCATCGAATGCTCGCCGCCGCCGCCCCCAGCGGTTATGGCTTTTGTCCGCCAACCGACACGGAGAGTGCGGCGAATGGCGCGCATTCTTTTGGTCGAAGACGATGCCGAGGTCCGCGTCGTCTTTGAACATGTTCTGGTGGATGACGGCCACGAGGTCGAGGCGGTTACCACCTTTGTGGCGGGTGACGAGCAGTTGACCCGCTACGACTATGACCTGCTGGTGACCGACGGCCGCCTGCCGGACGGCACCGGCTTGATGCTGGCGGACCGCGCGGCGACACGGCAAATTCCGTGCCTGATCGTGACCGGTTATGCCTTCAGCCTGCGCGAGGAGCCGGGGATCGACCTGTCGAGGTACACGGTGCTGCTGAAGCCGATCCGCCCGAGCGAGCTGATTGCGGCCGTTCGTCAGGCACTCAAGCCGGATTGACGCCGCCGCCGGGCGGCGCGTTTGCGGCGAAATTATGACGACTTACGACGGGGGCCTTGGCTGGGCGCGGCGGAACCTGTTTTGTGGACTGCCGCTCTGCTCGCTGACCCGCTGCTTGTTTCGCGCGATCCACGCTTCGGCCGCCATTTCGGTGTCGAAGCTGCTGACGGTCGTTGGGAAGCTGTCGGGTATCTTGACCTCGACGCCGAACCGGCCGTCGGTCAATTGCACGACGCGATAGGCGGCCTCGGCGTAGGGATGCGTTCTCATTCGCCTTATATGGGGAGGCGGCCGCGCGGATTCCCAAAAAAACGGGCCGCCGTGCGATCGGCGGCCCGTTTCGACGCTGGCGCCTACGAAACGCCGGCTGCGCGGCTAGAGCGGCGGATAGCCATAGTATTCATCGATCCGCTGGCTATACGCCCGATCGGACCAGTCCGGTTCGCTGCCGGCGTTGTAATACGGCGCAGCTTCGAGGCGGCTGCGGTCGATGTCGACAATGTAGCCGCCCATGCGCGTGTCATAGGTCAGCGTGCGCCACGGCAACGGGTGATAGCTCTCACCCATGCCAAGGAAGCCGCCGAACGACATGATCGCGTAGGCGACCTGCCCCGTCCGCTTGTTGAGCATGACGTCGTAAACCGAACCGAGCTTGTCGCCCTGGCGGTTATAGACGGCGGTGCCGGTCACCTTGTCGGCTGAGATCAGATTGACGGTTTCGTTCACAGCAATATCGTTCATGCCTGCTACTCCAGTTCGAAGACGAAAGAGCCCGCGGCTTGCCGTTGCCGGTGCCGCGTTCTGACTGGCGATTCGGACCCCCCGCAACGGCGTCCGCGCCCTTGGCCGACAAACGGCAGAGCTTGCGTCCCGGTTCCGGTTGTCGCCCGCCCGTTTCGCACCGTTCAAGATAACGGCAGATGCAGAAGAAGCATTACCGGCCATATTCGCTAATTTATAGGCGTGTTATCACAGTTGTCGGCAAAGATGAAAAAGCCGTCTTAACATTTAACGCGAAGTCGATTGTAACGAACATACCGCCGTCCTCTTCTTAAACCCCGGAACGATGGCAGCGCAGCACCGTTTGTTGTTGCAACATTGCAACCGCAGGAGAAGGCAGATGAACGCTCCGCAATTTATTCGCCGATCGGGCCGCGGTCTTGTTGTGGCTGCGGCGGTCATGGCCGCGGTCGGGATCGGGGTGCCGCGCCCGGCCGAGGCGCGTATCGGAACCGGCGCAGCGGTCGGGATCGGCCTGGGCGCGTTTGCGCTGGGCTCGGCGATCGGCGCCTCGGCCAACCCGTATGGCTATTACGGGTATTACGGCCCGCCGGCCTACTACTACCCGCCGCCGGGCTACGGCTATTACGGTTACGGCTACTAGCCGCACCACGACGAAGGGCCGGCAAGCACCGCTTGCCGGCCTTTCGCTGCGACGACGGCGGCGCC
>JAFAWI010000590.1 GCA_019241915.1 Alphaproteobacteria bacterium | reverse complement strand
TCGTGGCGGCTGCTGTTCCTGACGTTCCACGGTCAGTCGCGGGCCGATCACGAGACACAGCATCACATCCACGAAAGTCCGTGGGTGATGTTGACGCCGCTTTTCGTCCTGGCCGCCGGCGCCATCTTTGCCGGCTATATCGCCGCTCCCTATTTCGTCGGCGAGGACCGGGCCGAGTTTTGGAAGCACGCGATCCTCGTGCTGCCGGGTCACGATGCGCTGGCGGCGATGGAGCACAACCCCACATTGATCGATTTCCTGCCGCTGATTGCAGGCGTAACGGGGATTGTGCTGGCGTATGTCTGCTACATGGTGCGGCCGGGCATTCCCGGGGCGGCCGCAGTGCACTTCCGGGCGCTGTACCTGTTCCTGCTCAACAAATGGTATTTCGACGAGCTTTATGACCGTTTGTTCGTGCGCACCGCGTTCTCGCTCGGTGACGGGTTGTGGAAGACCGGCGACGGCACGATCATCGACGGGCTTGGTCCCGACGGCATCTCGGCGGCGACCCGCGAGCTGGCGCGCGAGGCGAGCAGGCTCCAGACCGGCTATGTCTACCACTATGCCTTCGCGATGCTGATCGGCGTCGTCGTCTTGATCACCTGGTACCTGGTGCCGCGGTGAGCACGCGATGATCAACTGGCCGCTCCTGTCGCTTGTGACTTTCCTGCCACTGGTCGGGGCCGGGTTCATATTGACGTCTCGCGGCGACGCCGAAATTGTCGCCCGCAACGCACGAAACATCGCGCTGTGGACGTCGCTGATCGTGTTCCTGCTGTCGCTGCTGCTGTGGCTCTATTTCGAGCCTGCGACCGGCGGGTTCCAATTCGTCGAGGACGTGCACTGGATCAAGATCGGCGGGTTCGCGATCGACTATCACATGGGGATCGACGGCATCTCGCTGTTCTTCGTGCTGCTGTCGACGCTGTTGACGGTGTTGTGCATCGCCGCGAGCTGGCATTCGGTGCACGCTCAGGTCAAAGAGTACATGATCGCCTTCCTCGTCCTCGAGACGCTGATGGTCGGGATGTTCTGCGCCCTCGACTTCATCGTCTTCTATGTGTTTTTCGAGGGCGTGCTGATCCCGATGTTCCTGATCATCGGGGTATGGGGCGGGCCGCGCCGGGTCTATGCCGCGTTCAAGTTCTTCCTCTACACGCTGCTCGGCTCGGTGCTGATGCTGTTGGCGATCATCGCGGTCTACGTGCAGACCGGGAGCACAGACATCACCGTCGCGCTCAACTACAGCTTCGCCTTCTCGTTGCAGAAGTGGCTGTTCCTCGCATTTCTTGCGTCGTTTGCGGTCAAGGTGCCGATGTGGCCGGTCCATACCTGGCTGCCCGATGCGCATGTCGAGGCGCCGACCGCCGGGTCGGTCATCCTTGCCGGCGTCCTGCTGAAAATGGGCGGGTATGGCTTTGTGCGCTTCTCGCTGCCGATGTTTCCGCTCGCCTCGCACTATTTCACGCCGTTGATGTTCGCGCTGTCGGCCGTGGCCGTAATTTACACCTCGTTCGTCGCGCTGGCGCAGACCGACATGAAGAAGCTGATCGCCTATTCGTCGATCGCGCATATGGGTTTTGTGACGATGGGCATTTTCGCGGCTACCAGCGAGGCGGTGCAGGGCGCGGTGATCCAGATGCTGAGCCACGGGCTGGTCTCGGGTGCGCTGTTTCTGTGCGTCGGCGTCGTCTACGACCGCATGCACACCCGCGACATCGCGCGCTACGGCGGGCTCGTCGAACGGATGCCGGCTTATGCCTTTGTGTTCATGGCGTTCACGCTGGCTTCGGTCGGCTTGCCGGGGACGAGCGGGTTTGTCGGCGAATTTCTGATCCTGCTCGGCACATTCCGCGTCTCGACGCTGGAGTGCTTCCTCGCCGCGACCGCGCTGTTCCTCGGCGCCGCCTACATGCTCTATCTCTACCGCCGGGTGATCTTCGGCAAGCTGACGCGTGAGGATTTGCGCAACATCCTCGACCTGACGCCGCGCGAGCAGGCGGTGTTTGCGCCGCTGATCCTGTTGGTCCTTTGGATGGGCGTCTACCCGAGTTCGTTCCTGACGCCGATCCGCGCCTCGGTCGACCATCTGGTGCAGCAGGTCGCGGCGGCGCAGGCCAACCAGCGCGCGAGCCTCGAATAGACCGATGCCGCTCGTCCCCGCTCCCGATTTCCTGCCGGCGCTGCCCGAGATTGCGCTCGCCGCCGCGGCGATGGCGTTGCTGCTCGTGGGCGTTTTCCGCGGCGAACGCTCGACACGGCTGGTGTCGTGGCTGTCGGTATTGGTGCTGGTGGGCGTGCTGCTGCTGACGGCACGGGCCGATCCGGCACGCCGGACGGCTTTCTACGGCATGTTCGTGACCGATGGCTTTGCGCTGTTCATGAAGGCGCTGGTGCTGGTCGGCTCGGCGGTCTCGATCGTCATGGCGATGCGCTACAACGAGGAGCAACAAATCGCCCGTTTCGAGTTCCCGGTGCTGGTGCTGCTGGCGACGACCGGTATGATGGTCATGGTCTCGGCCAATGACCTGATCACACTTTATCTCGGCCTCGAATTGCAGAGTCTGGCGCTGTATGTCGTCGCCAGCTTCGACCGGGATTCGGTGCGGTCGAGCGAAGCGGGCCTCAAGTATTTTGTGCTGGGCGCGCTGTCGTCGGGAATGCTGCTTTACGGCGCTTCGATGATCTACGGTTTTGCCGGCACGACCGGTTTTGCGGCGATCGCCAAGGTCATCGGCGGCGGCGCGCCGCCCACCGGGCTTATCATCGGCATCGTCTTTGTCACGGTTGGGCTCGCCTTCAAGGTTTCGGCCGTGCCCTTTCATATGTGGGTGCCCGATGTCTACGAGGGCGCGCCGACGCCGGTCACCGCATTCTTCGCAGTCGCGCCGAAGATGGCGGCGATCGCGCTGTTCATGCGATTTCTGGTCGAGCCTTTCGGTGCAATGCTCGCCGAGTGGCGGCAGGTCATCGTGTTCCTGTCGATCGCATCGATGGTGCTGGGGTCGATTGCGGCGATCGCGCAAAGCAACATCAAGCGCCTAATGGCTTACAGCTCGATCGGCCATATCGGCTACGCGCTGATCGGTGTGGCCGCCGCGACACCTTCCGGAATCCGCGGTGTGCTCGTCTACATGGCGATCTATCTTTTTATGAATGTCGGCACCTTTGCGGTGATCCTGTGCATGCGGCAAGAGGGCCGCATGCTCGAAGGAATCAACGACCTTGCCGGACTGTCGCGGTCGCAGCCGGGACTGGCGCTGGCGCTCGGCATTTTCATGTTTGCCATGGCGGGCATCCCGCCGACCGCCGGGTTTTTCTCCAAGCTCTACATCTTTCTTGCGGCGATCGATGCGAACCTGACCGGGCTCGCGGTTATCGGCGTCGTCGCCAGCGTGGTCGGCGCGTTCTACTATCTGCGGATCGTCAAGGTGATGTATTTCGATGAGCCGGCCGGTGCGTTCGACCGGCCGATCTCGCCGGAACTGAAGGCGGTCCTTGTGGTGACTGCCGTCGTTACGCTGTTCTTCTTCCTGCTGCCGGACCCGGTCGTCGGCAGCGCCGAGGCGGCGGCCGCCTCGCTTTTCGTAAAATGAGCGGCGACGCTGAGCTTCCGGCACCGTTCCACCTGATCGGCTACCGGACGATCGGTAGCACCAACGACGAAGCCAAGCGGCTGGCGCGCATCGGCGCGCCGCATGGCGTGGTCGTCAGCGCTACGCGGCAAACCAGCGGGCGCGGCCGGCGCGGCCGCCAGTGGGAGGCGCCGCCGGGAAACCTTTACGCATCGCTGCTGCTGCGGCCGCATTGCCGCGCCGCGGCGGCGGCACAGCTCGGCTTTGCCGCGGCGGTC
>JAFAWI010000469.1 GCA_019241915.1 Alphaproteobacteria bacterium | reverse complement strand
CGACGATCATCCCGGCGAGCGTGCCGTCAAAGGCGCCGGCGACGTCGAGCTTGCCGGTCGCGCCGCTGAAGCTGACCTTGACCCCGTGGCCGACCGAGCCGTCGACCTTGAGCGTCGCGCCGTCGCCGAGCTTGATGGTGCCGGTGCCGCTGATGCTGTTGGTGATGTGCAGCGTCTTGCCGGCGGCCACATAGAGGGTCGGCGCGGCGCCGCCGTCGCTGCTCAGCGCCAACGAGCCGATCGTGGCGCCGTCTCCCTGGTCGAGGCTGACCGTGTAGTTGTCGTCGGCGCCGCCGCTGAGAACCACGTCGTCGCTGGCGCCGGGTACGGTGTCGTCGGCCCAGGCGGCGGCGAAGGACCAGTCGCCGTCCCCGGGGGTGCTGATGCTGCCGGTGGCGCCCTTCCAGGTCGCGACCGCCAGCACGCCGCGATAGGCGGCGGCGCCCGCATCGGTCAGCGGCGCCCGCGCCGCGGCGGCCGACACCATGCGGTAGGCGAGCTGCCAAGTACCACCAGGCGCGGCGGCGCCGACCAAGCCGTCGGCCGCGGCGACCGGGGCGCCGGCCGCCTCGGCCAACGCGGTGACAAAGCGCGTGCCCTCCGGTCCCGCCCCGGCGGCGCAGCTCCACAGCCGCAGCTCCCCGTCATCCCCCAGCGCGCGGCCGATCGCCGCAAGGTCCGCGGCGTCGGTGGCGAGCGATGCTGCGCTCCACGCTCCAGCGGCGAACTCGATCCGGCCCGGCGCGCCATGAGCGATCACATGCACCGCGTCGAGCCCGCGCGCGTGCGCGAGCGCCCGCGCGATCTGCGCCGCGACCGGAACCGCGCGGTCGAGCACCACCGCGCTGACCTCGGGGCGCAAACCGGCAAGCAGCGTATCGAGATCGTCAACCGACGGGTCGACGAAAGCGATTTCGCGGGACGAGGGCACGGTCAATGCCATGACTTCACCTGATGCAAGGGATGGCAGACGCGCCGGGCGCGCGTGCAGCGCCCGGCTGGGGTTGGGGTCGGCTCGGCAAAAAGCTGTCGGGAGCGCCGCGCCGAGGTTGGCGCGGCCATGAATCGTTAACGCGGCGCGCAATGGCACCGCTGTTCGGAACACGAAGTTCTCAGACGCTAGCACTGCAGGCGGGGGCATGAGAAATGACGTTTTTCCTAATGAAACTCGACGATAAAGGTGATCAGGGGAACTCAAATGGTTTATCGAATAGGCCCGCCGCGAAGCCTGCGGTTGGCAAAACAGGCGGCTCCTGCGTTTCGCATTAATCTGAAAAGCCGGATACAGTCCAGCTAAAGGTTGTTACGACTTGTTGCACAGGCGAACGACCGCAGCTCGCCGGGACTTCGGCTCCGGCCGGCACACCGTTAATAAAATCAGCCGGATAGATCGCACCTGCCGCGCCGGCCCTAAGCGCCTCCGTGCCACACCCTCGACAGCCGAGCCCGATTTTATGGCGGCTTTGCGGCGCCGGTTACATGAGCGTTAACAATCTCGTAGCCATCGCAGAGGCGGCGAGCGCGGCGGATTGCCGCGGCTGCAACCTGCGGCTGTGCCGCCGCAGTGCGCGCCGGCGAGAGCAATCGGCCGAGCGATTGCAGCAGATGTCGCGGGTTTGCGGCGCGGCTGCTGCGGCAAGACTTGGCAGCTGCGGCGAAGCCACGCATTAAGTCTTTATTTTATTGGCAATTGCCGCTAGTGCTGGACATAGTCCTGCGACTTCGCCGAAGGTGCGCCCGTTTTTTGGCGGCCGCTTGGTGCGCTGCGGCTCCCGCCGCGCGTCAGGCCCGGCCGTGTTTGCAAAGGTTCCCCCGTGGACGTTGACGAAAGCCCCGCCGCCACCGATCCGCTGCCGGCGCCGACAGCCGAAGACGGCGGCGCCGCGCTCGCGACGGCGGGCCGCGGCGCGGGCCGGCCGCGCGCGGCGCTGCACCCGCGGCTCGAGGCAATGCTGCAGGCGGCGCGCTATTACGGGGTGGAGCTGGACCCTGGTGAGTTTCGCGGCGCCCCCGGCTTTGCGGCGCGCGCGGTGGCCACGGCCGGCGATACTGCGGGCGGCGAGGCGGCCGGCCGCGATCCGGCGGCCCCGTCCGCGGCTGAATTGTCGCTGTGGGCGCAGGAAGCGGGCATGTGGTCGCGCGCGGTGCGCATCCGCTGGCGACATTTGCTGCGCCTGCGCGACACGGGGCCGGTGGTGCTGCTGCTCGCCGACGGCGGCGCCGGGCTGCTGACCGGGGTCGACGCTGAACAGAATGTCGTCTTCCTGAAGAACGTGCGGGCCGGCATCGGCGCGCCTTCGGTCGCGATCGACGAGCTGCGCCTCGCCGAGGCGTGGGCCGGTGACGCGGTGCTGTTGCGGGCGCGGCGCGGCTACA
>JAFAWI010000445.1 GCA_019241915.1 Alphaproteobacteria bacterium | reverse complement strand
TACAACGAGTACTTCCCCGGGCACCAGATAGGCATGCCGCCGCCGCTGACCAGCGACGGCCAGCTGACCTATGCAGATGGCACCAAGGCGACGGTGGCGCAGATGGCGCACGACGTCGTCAGCTTCCTCGCCTGGGCCTCGGAGCCGAACCTCAACGAGCGGCACCGCATGGGCGCCAAGGTGATCCTGTTTCTGATCGTCGGCGCTGCGATCTTCTATGCCGCCAAGCGCAAGATCTGGGCTGATTTGCACGGTCACCCGTCCGACGAACCCGGCATCGGCGACGATTAAGCGCGCGCATTCGCTGATCGAAGAAGGTGCCGGCGTTCCTGTTATCGCGTACCCCGCGCCGCATTTAGGCGGCGGCGATCTATGCGCTGCTGATCGCCGTCAATCTGGCCGCGTGGGGCTGGGGGCCCTTGTCGCGTTCCGCCGCTTTCCGGTGCTGCTCGGTGCCGCAGCGCTCGCCTACTGCTTCGGGCTGCGCCACGCGTTCGACGCCGATCACATTGCGGCGATCGACAACGTGACCCGCAAGCTGATGCACGACGGCCGTCGTCCGGGTGACGGTCGGGCTATATTTTTCGCTCGTCGGCATTTTTGCCGGGGTCTGGCTCATTTCCCACATTGTCTATTGCGTGAACCGCTACGATGAGATCGAGGCGCTGTAGCCGGTCGGCCGAGGGAGGCACACGATGAGCGATGCGAAACCGGTTTCGCTGTTGGCGGTTTGCGGCAGCTTGCGGAAAGGCTCGTTCAACCGCGCTGCGATGAACACCGCAATCGAACTCAAGCCGGCGGGTATGACCGTCACCGTCGCCGATATCGCGCAAATTCCGCTTTATGACGAGGATGTGCGCGCACAGGGCTTTCCGCCGCCGGTCGAGACCTTGCGTCAACAGATCAAGGCGGCAGATGCGCTGCTCTTCGCCTGTCCCGAATACAACTACTCGATGTCGGGTGTGCTCAAGAACGCGATCGATTGGGCGTCGCGGCCGCCCGAGCAGCCGTTTGCCGGCAAGCCGGTGGCGATGATCAGCGCCGCCGCCGGTATGGCAGGCGGCGCGCGGGCACAGCTGCATTTGCGCCAGAGCTGCGTCTTTCTCGACATGCACCCGCTCAACAAGCCCGAGGTGCTGATCTTCCAGGCGCAGAACAAGTTTGACGACAGCGGCAAGCTGACCGACGAGACCGCGCGCAACCTGATCCGCGACCTGATGGCCAATCTGCTCGGGTGGGCGCGCCAGATCGGAGCGCGCGCGTAAACAGCGGCCGCGTGCGGGCAAACTCTGTCGCAGCGGCGCAGTCTGCAAGCCGTCCTTCGCCGCGACGGGCTGATTGGGCCGCCAGATGTTGGTCGGATCGGCGGCGCCGCGGCGTTCGGCTTGCGTGGCGGTCAGGCGCCGAGCGGCGGCTGTTCACCAAGCCGCATCGAGGATCTGGCGCACCACCGACGGCCCCTCGATTTTGCGAGGGTTGGTGTGGATCCAGCGATCGTGCATCGACAGTTCGGCGATGCGGTCGAGCTGTTCTTGCCCGACCCCGACGTCGCGCAGCCGCGACGGCAGGCCGAGATCGGCGATCAGCGCGGCGACCAGGTCGGCAGCCGGCGCCCCGCGGTCGCCGAGCGCGTCGCTGACGAGCGCCTGCCGGTCGGCGTTGACGGCATGATTGAAGCGCAGCACGTGCGGCAGCATCACGCACGACGTATAGCCGTGCGGCACATGCGCGGTGCCGCCGAGCACATGGCCGATGCCGTGGCTCGCGCCTTTCGGTATGCCGGTCTGCGAGCCGATCATCGACAGCCATGCGCCGAACTGGCATTCGAGCCGCGCATCGAGGTCGCCGGCGTCGTTCTTGACGCTGCGCAGGCCGCGGCCGAGCAGCTTGAGCGCCTGCGCCGAGGCGCCCTCGGACAGCGGCTGGCATAGCGGCGAACAGATGTCCTCGACCGCGTGATCGACCGCCCGGATGCCGGTCGACAGCAGCAGCCATTCGGGCGTGTGCACCGTGGCGGCCGGGTCGAGCACCACCGCCTTGGCCATCATCATCGGGTGGCCATAGCTTTCCTTGACGTTGCGCACAGTGTCGGTGCACCCGGCCGATGCCGTGTACTCGCCGGCCGACAGCGTTGTCGGCACGGTGATCGTGCGCACCCGCGGCGCCTGGATCGGCGGGCGGATGCTCTTGCCGTCGGCGTCGATACGGGCGCGGTAATTGTCGAAATCGGCCGCGTCTCGGATATCGTTGGACAGGCACATCGCGACGATCTTGGCCGCGTCGGTGACCGAGCCGCCGCCCAGGGTGACGATAAGGTCGGTGCGAGCTTCGCGCGCCGCGTCGGCCGCGGCGATGCAGTCGACCCGCGGCGTGTGCGAGCCGATCTTGGCGCACAGCCCGGCGAACCGGTTGCCGAGCGCCGCCTTCAGCCGCTCGACAAGATCGGTCTCGCGCGCCAGCGTGCCGCTCGCGATGACGAACACCGCATGCGCGTCGGCACGCTCGACCTCCTCCTTCACCACGTCGGCAAAGGCCCGGCCGTAGATGACGCTTTCCATCGCCGGAAAGCGGTAGGCGCCGGTCAACATCGCACTGCCTCCCCAACCAGTCGCCCCCGCTCCGCTGCCGGGCGGGGGCGATCTTTGTCGATGCAGGAGCGATCCGGTTAGGCCGTCGCTTGGGCGCGCAACGCGCGGCGTTTGGCGATGGTCGGGGCTTTTGGTGCCTTCAGCGGGTCCATGGCGCGGCCGCTCGGGCCGACCGTGTCGGGCAGGTTGTAGACCCAGTTGTCGCCGCCGAGGATGTAGTTGCGGTTGGTCTGCGCCGGGTTGCGGTTGACCAGCGGACGGTTGAACAGCGGGTGCGTCATGCTGCGGATTTCGTGCTCGATCTGGAACAGCGTCTTGCCTGTGTCGAGGTCGACGATGTCCTCGAACCGATACTGGCAGCGGTCGCTTTCCTCGGTGATCAGGTCGAGCTTTTGCAGCCGCTCGTGCGGACCGCCAAAATCTTCGACATAGACCTGCAGGTGGTGGCCGTCGAACTCGGGCAGCGGCCGGTCGGTCTCGCGGAAGATCAGCTCCTGGTTGAGGCCGCATTTGACATGCGCGGCCTTGCCATGGCCGTTCTTCTCCATGCAGGTCTTGGCGCCCATGATCTTGCGGTAGAACTTGGCGATCTTCTTCGCGGTCTTCGGCGGAACGGTGAATTCGACATAAGGCAGGCCGAGGTTGATGTTGCCGAAGCGCTCGACGTCAGGCTCGTAGATGCGGAATTCGTTGCCCCACGGGCAGGTCGCGAAGACGTGGTCGTTGTATTCCTTAAAGCCGAACTTGGTGTCGGCGAGGTTTTTCTTCACGCCTTGCAGCCGGTTCAGCAGCTCCTCGCGGTCCGGGGTCACGATGCCGATATGGCCACGGAACACCAGCGCGTCGCCGGTCGGCATGTGGATCTGGCTCTTGCCGATATTGACCCACATGTTGTTCGTGCCAGGGAACAGGAACGGGTCGCGCGTGAACCCCATGCCGACCAGGTAGAAGTCGCTGGCGAGACCCTGGTTCGGGATCTCGACATTGAGGTGTTCCAGCGCGGTAAAGTTGCCGAGGTCCTCGGCGGCGCGATCGAATTGAGCTTCGGCCATGCTTTCCTCCAGATTTATCGCCCTCGGCAGCCGCCAGCTGGGTTCGGGGCGGATCAGAACAAATTTTCGAAGCACTCGTCTACCGGCACGCGGTAGCCGTCGGCCAGCTTGTTGGTCTGGTTCGCCATGCCGACGATGGCCAGCAGCTCGGCGAACATTTCCTTCGTCATCCCCCTGCCCTTGGCGGCGGCGCCGTGTGAGTGGCTGCAATAGGCGCAACCGTTGGAGATGCTGATCGCCAGATAGATCATTTCCTTGGTCAACGGATCGAGCGCGCCCGGCGCCATCACCTGCTTGAGGCCGCCCCAGATACGCTTCAGCGTCGCCGGGTCGTTGGCCAGCACGCGCCAGAAATTG
>JAFAWI010000649.1 GCA_019241915.1 Alphaproteobacteria bacterium | reverse complement strand
CCGCAAGGTCCACAACCGGCGCAGCTTCGCCAGCCCGCAAATCATCATCTGCGTGCCGTCGGGATCGACCGCGGTCGAGCGCCGCGCGATCCAGGAATCGGCGGAGAGCGCCGGCGCTCGCCGCGTCTTTCTGATCGAGGAACCGATGGCTGCCGCGATCGGCGCGGGATTGCCCGTCACCGAGCCGACCGGCTCGATGGTCGTCGATGTCGGGGGCGGCACGACCGAGGTCGCCGTGCTGTCGCTCGGTGGCATCGTCTATGCACGCTCGGTGCGCGTTGGCGGCGACAAGATGGACGAGGCGATCATCGCCTACATCCGCCGCAACCATAACCTGCTGGTCGGCGAATCGAGCGCCGAGCGGATCAAGAAGGAGATCGGGTCGGCCTGCATGCCGGAGGACGGCGACGGCCGCATCATGGAGATCAAGGGTCGCGACCTGATGAACGGCGTGCCCAAGGAGATTGTCATCAGCGAACGGCAGATCTCGGAAAGCCTCGCCGAACCGGTCGGCTCGATCGTCGAAGCGGTCAAGGTCGCGCTCGAACACACCGCGCCCGAACTGGCCGCCGACATCGTCGACAAGGGGATCGTGCTGACCGGCGGCGGCGCCCTGCTCGGCAACCTCGATTTCGTACTGCGGCACGCGACGGGGCTGCCGGTCTCGATCGCGGACGATCCGCTGACCTGTGTCGCGCTTGGCACAGGGCGCGCGCTGGAAGAGATGAAGACGCTCAAAAACCTATTGATCAACATGTGGTGACGGGCTTCTAAAGGGGCGATCGCAAGCGTGTCGGACGGGGGAACCATGCGAGCGAGTAGGGCTGGGCGGCGGGCTGCGCCGCGCGTCGATGCGGCAGGTCGGGGGGCTGCGCCATGATCCGCCTGTCGCCGCAGATGCGGACCGCTATCCAGCGGACGACGTTGCCGGTTCTGGTGCTGCTGTCGGGCGCCATCGTCGTTCTCGGCAAGGCGGACCAGCTGGTGTTCGACTCGCTGCGGATCGCCGTCAGCGATGCGGTGGCGCCGGTGCTGGACGCGGCGGCGCAGCCGCTCAACGCGGTGGGGGCGGTGGTCGATCATGCCAAAATGGCGGTCGCGACTTATCGTGAAAACGTCCGTCTCGAAGCCGAGAACCAGCGGCTGCTGCAGTGGCAGCAAACCGCGCTGAACCTGGCCGCCGACAACAAGCAGCTGCGCGGGCTGCTCAAGGCCGTGCCCGAAAACGCGCTGTCCTATGTCACGGCTCGGGTCGTCGCCAATTCCGGCGGTGCGTTCGTGCGCATGATCCTGATCAATGCCGGCACCGACGATCACGTGTCGCGCGGACAGGCGGTGATGACCGGCGAAGGACTGGTCGGGCGCCTGACCGAGGTCGGCGAGCGCGCGGCGCGCGTCCTGCTGATCACCGATCTCAACTCCCGTATTCCGGTGACCGTCGAGCGCAGCCATGCCGCCGCCGTTCTCGCCGGCGACAACTCGGAACGCCCGCGGCTGCTCTATCTGTCGGCCGGCGACGGCGCCAAGGCTGGCGACCGCATCGTCACCTCTGGCGAGGGCGGCGTCTTTCCGCCGGGACTGCCGGTTGGCGTCGTCGCAAGCATCGACGGGGCCGGCGCCAGGGTCGAGCCTTATGTGGAGTTGTCGCAGCTCGGCTACGTCCTGGTCGCCGATTACGGGTTGTCGCGTTCGCTGCCGCAGCCGCTGCCGGTGCTCGCGCGCCCCAACCGGCGCAGCAAGACCGACGCCGACGAGCCCAATCTGCGCTGACCGGCATGGCGCTCAAGGTTTTCAGCATCCCGGCGCTGCCGCGCGTCAATAATGGCGCGGCGCGTATGCTGCCGGTGGCGACGATGCTCGCGGCGGCGGTGATCTCGGTGCTGCCGCTGCAGATCCCGGGCTACGCGGCGCTGACCCCGATCTTCACGCTGATGGCAGCCTATCACTGGACGATCTACCGGCCGGATTTGCTGCCGCCGGTCGCGCTGTTCGCGGTCGGGTTGACAGAAGACCTGCTCGCAGGGTCGCCGATCGGGGTCAACGCGTTGCTATTGCTGCTGACTCGCATGGCAGTGCTGGGCTATCGCCGCTACTTCGTCAACCGCATGTTTGCCTTCGTGTGGTCGGGCTTTGCGTTGCTGACGGGGGTGGCGGCGGTCGGGCTGTGGGTGACGCACTGCGTGCTCAATCTGACCCTGCTCGATTTCCGCAACACGGTAATCCGCGGTGCACTGACGGTCGCGGTATTCCCGCTGGCGAGCTTTTTGCTTGGCCGGGTGCAGCGCGCCGTCATGGGCGCAGGCTGAAGCCCGGGCCAGGCAGCCGCGATGCCGCGCGACACGCAGCAGCAGAAGTTCCTGACGCGCCGGGCGGCGTTGCTCGCCGGCGGGCAGGTGCTGCTGACCGGGGCGCTGGCGGCCCGGCTCTACCAGCTGCAGGTGTTCGAGAAGGACCGCTACCGCTTGATGGCCGAGGAGAACCGCATCAACCTGCGGTTTCTCGTGCCGCCGCGCGGGCGCATTTTCGACCGGTTTGGCGTTGAGCTCGCCAACAATCGCCAGAACTACCGCGTTGTCATCGTACCGGAAGAGACCGCGGATATCACGACGGCGCTGAACGCGATCGGCCGCCTGATCGACATTTCGGATGCCGACCGGCACCGGGTGCTGCGCGACGCCAAACGCAAACATGCCTTTGTCCCGGTCGTCGTGCGCGCCAATCTGAGCTGGCAGGAGATGGCGCGCATCGAGGTCGCGATCCCCGAACTGCCCGGGGTGGCGATCGAGCAGGGGCTGCTGCGCAATTACCCGTACGGGCCAAACGCCGCGCACGTCCTCGGCTATGTCGCTGCGGTTTCAGAGAAGGAGCTCAACGGCGACCCGCTGCTCGAGCTGCCCGACTTTCGCATCGGCAAGGCCGGCGTCGAGAAGGCCCAGGACCTCAAGCTGCGCGGCACCGCCGGCACCAGCCAGGTCGAGGTCAACGCCTATGGCCGCGCCGTCCGCGAGATCGCGCGCAACGACGGTCAGCCGGGGCAGGACGTCGTGCTCGGTCTCGACGCCGCGATGCAGGAATACGTCACCAAGCGCTGCAGCAACGAACAGAGCGTCGCATGCGTCCTGCTCGACGCGCTGACCGGCGATATCCTCGCCCTCGTCTCCAGCCCGAGTTATGACCCGATGCTGTTTTCTGCCGGGTTGACCCAAGCAACCTGGCAAGATTTATCGACCGATCCGCGCAACCCGCTGTCGAACAAGGTCATCGCCGGACTCTATCCGCCCGGTTCGACGTTCAAGCCGGTGGTCGCTCTCGCCGCGCTCGAGGGCGGCGCGATCACCCCCGACACAACGATCAGCTGTCCCGGATATGTCGAACTCGGCGACGCCACGTTCCACTGCTGGCAGCACGGCGGGCACGGCACCCTGCGGCTCCACGATGCGATCAAGCGGTCGTGCGACGTGTTCTTCTACGAGACCGCGCGCCGCGCCGGGATCGATCGCCTGGCTGCGATGGCCCGGCGTTTCGGCTTTGGCCAGCAATTGGGGCTCGACATCACCGGCGAGCGCGGCGGGCTGATCCCCGACCGCGACTGGAAACTGACCACGACCGGCGCGGCCTGGCAGCAGGGCGAGACGCTCAATACCGGGATTGGCCAGGGTTCGGTGCTGGCGACGCCGCTTCAGATCGCCACCATGGCGGCGCGGCTCGCCACCGGGCGCCAAATCGTCCCGCACCTCGTGCGCAAGGAACGGCTGCCGCCGGGCGGCGACCGCCGGCCGCCGAGCTTTGCCCCGCTTGGGGTCACGCCGCATTTCGTCTCGCTGGTGCTCGACGGCATGAACGCCGTCGTCAACGAGCAGGGCGGCACCGCCTATGCCGCGCGCATCACTGAACCCGCGTTTTCGATGGGCGGCAAATCCGGCACCTCGCAGGTGCGTCGGATCACCCAGTACGAACGCGACCACGGGCTTCGTCCCGAGAGCGAAATCCCGTGGAAGGAGCGCGACCATGCGCTGTTTGTCGCCTTTGCACCGGTAGGGTCGCCACGCTATGTCTGCGCGACCGTGGTGGAGCATGGCGGCATCGAGGGCGGCGGCGGATCGGCGGTAGCGGCGCCGATCGTGCGCGACGTGCTGTTGGAGGCGCAGAAGCGCGATCCGGCGCGGCGCGTGCCGCAGCCCGATTCGGTGGCGCAGGCGGCACCGCCGGCCTTGCCCGAGAGCGGCGGAAGGGCGCCGGGCGGCTGATCGCATGAGCATCTTTTCGGCCGATATCGGCCACCGCGAACTGACCTTTGCCGACCGGGTGCGGGGGATCAACTGGGGGCTGATTTTTCTGCTCTGCGTCATTTCGAGCATCGGCTTTGCGATGCTCTATTCGGCCGCCAACGGCAGCTGGCAACCGTGGGCCTCGAAGCAGATGGCGCGGTTCGCGTTTGCCTTTATCCCGATGCTGGCGGCGGCGCTGATCGACATCCGCTATTGGTTTCGCATTTCGTACTGGCTTTATGCTCTGGCGCTGGTGCTGATCGTCGCGGTCGACCTGCGCGGCGTGATCGGCATGGGCGCACAGCGCTGGATCGACCTCGGTGTCATCCAGTTGCAGCCCTCGGAGCTGATGAAGATCGCAGTCGTGGTTGCCCTCGCGCACTACTTCCACTGCCTGCCGACCGAAAACAACGTGCGGCTGATCGAGCTGATCGCGCCGGCGGCGCTTGTCGCCGTCCCGGCGGTGCTGGTGCTGAAGCAGCCCGACCTCGGCACCGCAATGATGCTGCTGATCACCGGCGCGATCGTGTTCTTCCTGGCCGGGGTCAGGCTATGGGTGTTCGCCGCCGGCGCCGTCGCTGCGGCCGCCGCGGCGCCGCTCGCCTGGTCGATGATGCGCGACTACCAACGGGCGCGGCTGACGACCTTTCTCTCGCCCGACACCGATCCGCTCGGGGCCGGCTACCACATCATGCAGTCAAAGATCGCGCTCGGGTCGGGCGGGCTGTTCGGCAAAGGCTTCATGCTGGGGACGCAGACCCACCTGTCGTTCCTGCCCGAGCGTCAGACCGATTTCATCTTCACGATGATCGCCGAGGAGTTCGGGCTCGTCGGCGGCTTGACGCTGCTCGCGCTCTATGCGCTGGTGATCGCCTACGGGTTCACCATCGCGTTGCGCAGCCGCAACCAGTTCGGCCGCATTCTCGGGCTCGGGCTTGCGACCAACTTTTTCCTCTATGTGTTTATCAATACGGCGATGGTGGTCGGCCTGATACCGGTGGTCGGGGTGCCGTTGCCGCTGATCTCTTACGGCGGCAGCGCGATGGTCACGGTGATGCTGGGCTTTGGCCTGCTGATAAACGTCAGCATCCACCGCGACGTGCGGATCAACCGGCTCGGCGAAAGCCAGGTTCTTTGAGGCCGTCAGAGGAGCAGCAATGGCCGACAAGGAAGCCGAGAGCGACTCAGCGGAGGCGACCCGGCACCTCCATGTGACGGTGCTGCTGGTGGCGTCGCGGCGCGCGCTCGACATGGCGCTGGGCGAGCTCGGCTTCGCCGAAGACGACGACCGCGTGATCGAGCACGATGGCCGCCTCGCCTTTGTCACCTGCACGCACGAGCCCGATTGCGACGACCTGTTCGCGCTGATCAGCGAGTTGTCGCAGCGCGGCGAGAGCTGGGAACTGCAATCGCGGATCGACACCGCGGCCGACAGGGTGATCTACCAGTCGCTCGCGCGGCACCGCCCGGTCGACGCGATCGACGCGCCGATCGACGAGGAGGCCGAGCCGGAGACCAACGAGGCGCCGGCGCACAATGTCGAGACCAGCGAAGGCGTGCAGGCGCTGAAGCGGGCGCTGCGGCGGATCGAGCCGGCCGATGCCTTCGCCACGATCCGGCCCGACCGCGACGGGCGCGCGACGGCGCGCATCCTGCGCCGCGGCTCGCGCCGGTTGTTGGCGCTCGCCAGCGCCGCCGACGAGGCGACATTGCGCGGGGTGATCCGCGAGATTCTGCCGAACGTCATGCTCGATGTGGCCATGAAGCCGCCGGGATGAGCTGTCCATCGCTCTTGCCCGGCCGGATCGCGGGGGGTCAAACTGCCAACGCGCGTAATGCGAAGCGGCGAGCGATCGGGCGCGACCCTTGCCGCCGCAGAGGTCGATGAACGGGGAAAGGACAAGCCCATGCTGTCACGCCGCACTCTGATCGTTCAAGCGCCGGCTGCCGTCCTGGTAGCTGCCTATAGCGGACGAGCCCCGGCCGCCGACAAGTCGGTGACGGTCGGGATCAACCTGCCGCTGACCGGGGCCGATGCGCAGGCCGCGACCAAGATCAAACAGGGCGCGCAGATGGCCTTCGACGAGGCCAATGCCGCCGGCGGCGTGGCCGGCTACAAGGTCGATCTGCTGGTGCTCGATGACGGCACCGCCACGGCCGGCCAGTACGATCCGGCGCAGGCCGCGACCAACGCGCGCAAGATGGTCTCCGATTCGAGCGTCGTCGCCGCGATCGGGCCGCAGATGAGCGGTTCCGGCAAGGCGATGTCGCCGATCCTGTCGCAGGGCAACCTGGCGATCATTACGCCGAGCTCGACCAACCCCGACATCACCAACCCGGCAATGGCCGCGCAATACCGGCCGGGCGGCAAGGCGATTTATTTCCGCACCGTGACGACCGACGCGTTCCAAGGCCCGAACATGGCCAACTACTACGCCGACACGCTCAAGGTGAAATCGGTCTATGTCCTCGACGACAGCGGTGCCTATGGCGTCGGCATCGCCGATGCCTTTCAGAAGCAGGCGGAAAAGCGCGGGATCACGGTGCTGGGCCGCGACCAGCTCAACCCGAAAGAGGCCGACTACACGACGATCCTGACCAAGATCAAACCGCTCAACCCCGACGGTATCTATTACGGCGGCGTCGCCCAGGCCGGCGTCAAGCTGGCGAAACAGGCCTACGACATCCTGCCCAAGATCGTAAAAGGCGGCGGCGACGGCATGCACAGTACCGATCTGCTGAGCGGCGCCGGCTTTCCGGCCGCCGAAGGCTGGTATTGCACGATCGCGGCGCCGCACGTGCTCGACAAGCCGGAGGTGGCTGAATGGGCCAAGAAGTTCGAGGCCAAGTTCGGCGGCCCGCCCGAGGACTATTCGATCACCGCCTACGACGCCGGGCTCGTCATCCTCGACGCCATCAAGCGCGTCGCCGCCGCGGGCAAGACCGTCGACCGCAACACCGTGCGCGACGCGATCCAGTCGGCCAAGCTCGACACGCTGCAGGGCGAGGTGAGCTTTGACGAGAACGGCGACATCACCAACCGCATCGTCAGCGTATTCCAGATCAAGAAGGACGACAAATACCCGCTGAACGACACGATCCACCAGTATCACTACGTCGGTGTCGCGCCGGCCGCCGCCTGATGTCCCTCACCCTCCCATCCCGGCGGGGGTGGGCCCCTCCCTCTCCTGGAAGCGGGAAAGGGGCAGCAAGCACCGGCCTAAAACCCCTCGCCCGCTGGCGGGAGCGGGTGCCAAGCACCGCGCGGCGCGAGGCGGGTGAGGATAAGACGGCGGCATGAGCGCCGGCGCACTCTATCTGCAGCAGCTCATCAACGGGCTGAGCCTCGGCGCGATGTATGCGCTCTTGGCGCTCGGCTTCACGATGGTCTACGGCATCCTCGAGCTGATCAATTTCGCGCATTTCAGCGTGTTCATGGTCAGCTCGTTTTTTGGCATGTGGGCCCTCGAGTTTCTCGGCATCACG
>JAFAWI010000615.1 GCA_019241915.1 Alphaproteobacteria bacterium | reverse complement strand
CGCCTGCTCGACCGTGACGTCGCGCATCTCGCCGACGCTGCGCTCGCGAAACGGGCCGCCGCTGCAGGTGATGGTGATCTTCTCGATCCCCTCCACCCGGTCGAAATCGAAGCATTGCCAGATCGCGTTGTGCTCGCTGTCGACCGGCAGCAGCGTCGCGCCGTGCGCCGCCACCTCCTGCATGAACAGGCTGCCGGCGCAAACCAGCACCTCCTTGTTGGCAAAGGCGACGATCCGCCCCTGGCGCACCGCCGCCAGCGTCGCCGCCAGGCCGGCCGAGCCGACGATCCCCGCCATGACCCAATCGGCCGGCCGCTCGGCCGCTTCGACCAGCGCCTCGACGCCGCAGCCCGCGGCGATCCCGGTTCCTGCCAGCGCCTCCTTCAGCGCACCGTATTCGGCCGGGTCCGCCACCGCGGCAAATCGCGCGCCGAGTTGCCTTGCCTGCTCGGCAAGCGCGGGGGCGTTGCGGTTGGCGGTCACCGCCTCGACCGCGAAATCGTCCGGGTTGCGCAGCAGCAGGTCGACCGTGCTGCGGCCGATCGAGCCGGTCGAGCCGAGTATCGTAACGCGCCGCGGCCGGTCGCCCGCCGGGGCGAGCGCCACGCCGGCACGGCTCAGGGCCGTCACCGCCATGTCAGAACGTTTCCACCGCCAAAGAGGGTCAGCAGCGCCACCGCCGGGATCGCCGCCAGCAAGCCGTCGAGCCGGTCAAGCAGGCCGCCGTGTCCCGGGATGAGGCTGCTCGCATCCTTCACGCCAAATCTTCGCTTGGCCACTGATTCCGCAAGATCGCCGAACTGCTCGACAACTGCAAGTCCTGCGCTGAGCGCCACCAGCGGCAGCAACGATGCCGCGCCGAGGACACATCCCGCCGCCCAACCAACCAGTGCGGCGCAGCCGATGCCGCCGATCAGGCCGGCCCACGTCTTGCGCGGACTCCAGCGCGGGGCGAGGAGCGGCCCGCCGACTTGCCGGCCGACCGCATAGGCGCCGATATCCGTCGCCCATACCACCAGGAACAGCCACAGCAGGGTGCCGCGACCGGCGCTGCCGCTTTGCACCAGCCACAACAGGATCACGCACGGCAGGGCGACCCAGGGAACCCCGGCCGCTGTCCACAGCGGCGCGCTCCCGGGCCGCGGCCGCTCGGCGAGCCACACCACGACAGTCCCGGACATCGCGACGGCGACCCCATAACCGACGCCGGCGATCGCAGCCGCCACCACTGCGGCCGCGACCGCCGCGAGCAGGGCCGGGCCGCCGCCGCATAACCGGCTCCATTCCCAGGCCATGACGATCGCGGCGATGACAGTCAGAATCGGCAGCCAAGGACCGCCCAGCCAGATCGCCGCCAGCGGCAGTGGCGCCAGCGCCAACGCCGAGACGATGCGCGGCCGCAGCGACCCCGTCTCAGCGAGAGCCAAGAGAAGCCCCGTAGCGCCGCTCGCGGCCGCCGTAATCGGCGATCGCCGCTTCGAGGTCGGCGGCGCCGAAGTCCGGCCACAGCGTTTTGGTGAAGACCAATTCGGAGTAGGCGCATTGCCACAGCAGGAAATTGCTGATGCGCTGCTCGCCGCTGGTGCGGATCAACAGATCGGGGTCGGGAATGTCGGCGGTGAACAGATGGCGCGAGATCGTCGCTTCGTCGATCGCTTCGGGCGCCAAGGCGCCTTCCGCCGCCTTCGCCGCCAGCGCGCGCACCGCAGCGATGATCTCGTCGCGCCCGCCATAGGACAGCGCAATCGTCAGGTTGAGCCCGCTGTTGTCCGCGGTCAGCGTCTCGGCATTGGCGATCAGGGTCACGATATCCGACGCCAATCGGCCGCGGTCGCCGATCACGCGCAGCCGCATGTTGTTGCGGTGCAGCTCGGCGATCTCGCCGCGCAGATAATGCCGCAGCAGGCCCATCAGGTCGTCGACTTCGGCCAGCGGCCGTTTCCAGTTTTCCGACGAGAAACCGAACAGCGTCAGGTAAGGAATGCCGAGCTCCGCCGCCGCCGTCAGCGTCCGCCGCACGGCCTCGGCGCCGCGTCGGTGGCCGGCGATGCGCGGCAGACCGCGCGCCTTGGCCCAGCGGCCGTTGCCGTCCATGATAATCGCGATGTGGCGCGGCAACGGCCGTGCCGGGCTGTCCTGGCTCATCAGACTTGCAGGATTTCCTTGTCCTTCTGCGCCAGGGTCTCGTCCACGCGCTTGATATGATCGTCGGTGAGGTGCTGGATCTCGCGTTCGAGCTTCTTCTGCTCGTCCTGCGAAATGTCGCCGTCCTTCTCGCGCTTGCGCAGCGTCTCGATGCCATCGCGCCGCACATTGCGCACCGACACCCGCGCCGCCTCGGCATATTTGGCCGCGACCTTGGTCAGTTCGCGCCGCCGCTCCTCGTTGAGGTCGGGTATCGGCACCCGGATGGTCTGACCCTCGGTCTGCGGGTTGAGCCCCAATCCCGCTTCGCGAATCGCCTTGTCCACTGCCTTGACCATGCTGCGGTCCCAGACGTTGACGGTGATCATCCGCGGCTCGGGCACATTGATGTTGGCGAGCTGGGTGAGCGGCATGTTGTTGCCGTAGGCGTTGACCGTCACCGGCTCCAACAGGCTGGCCGAGGCGCGCCCGGTGCGCAGCCCGCCGAATTCCTTCCGCAGCGCCTCCAGCGCGCCGTCCATGCGCCGCTGAATGTCCTTCAACAGATCTTCGTCTGCCATGGCCGTTCTTCCCTGCTTGCTTGCGGTCGTATCGCTACGCGTCCGCGACGATCGTAAAGCGGCCACGCCCGCGCACAACGTCGGCAAAGCCGCCGCTTTCGAAAATCGAGAACACAAGGATCGGAATGCAGTTTTCGCGCGCCAGCGACACCGCCGCCGCGTCCATCACCTGCAGGTCGCGCGCAAGCACGTCGTGGTACGTCAGCCGTTCGAAACGTTTTGCGCCCGGCACCCTCATCGGGTCGGCGTCGTAGACGCCGTCGACCTTGGTCGCCTTCAACAGCGCATCGCAGCCCATCTCCGAGGCGCGCAGCGCGGCGGCGGTGTCGGTCGTGAAAAACGGGTTGCCGGTGCCCGCGCCAAAGATCACGACGCGGCCTTTTTCGAGGTGGCGCACCGCGCGCCGCCGAATATACGGCTCGCAAACCGACTGCATCGAAATCGCCGACTGCACCCGCGTCGGGATGCCGCGCCGCTCCAGCTCGTTCTGCATGGCGAGCGAATTTATCACGGTGGCCAGCATCCCCATGTAATCGGCGGACGCGCGCTCCATCCCGACCGCGGCGCCCGAGACGCCCCGGAAGATGTTGCCGCCGCCGATCACGACGCAGACCTGGGCACCCAGCGCATGCACCGACTTGATCTCGTCGGCGATGCGCGCGACCACGTCCGGGTCGAGGCCGTAGTCGCGGGCGCCCATCAACGCTTCGCCGGAAATCTTCAGCAGGACACGGCGGTACTTGAGGTCGGGTTGCATAGGCCTAGCTCATCCGGCTGGGGCGCCTCCCGCGAGCGCGCACAAGATACACCAAACGCGCGCTGCCCCAACCGGTAAGTCCGGCGCGGTCAGCTGTTGAGCTGCGCGACCTCGCCGGCGAAATCGGATGGCGGCCGGTCGATACCCTCGCCGAGCTGGAAGCGCACAAAGGCGGCGACCTTGATCGGCGCGCCGGCCTGCTTTGCCGCCGCCTCGACGACCTTGCCGACCTTGCTCTCGCCATCGATGACATAGACCTGGTCGAGCAGCACCGTGTCTTCGTAGAACTTGCGCAGCCGCCCCTCGACCATCTTTTCGACGATGTCGGCCGATTTGCCGGTCGATCCGGCCTGCTCGCGCAGCACGGCGCGCTCGCGGTCGAGCGCCGCCGCTGGAACCGACCGCTGGTCGAGATATTGCGGGTTGGCCGCAGCGACGTGCATCGCCAGCTGCCGTCCCAGCGGCGCGAGGACGTCGTCGCCGGCGCTCGATTCGAGCGCGACCAGCACGCCGATCTTGCCGAGCCCCGGCGAGACGGCGTTGTGGACATAGGACGCCACGTGCCCCTGCCCCACGCTCAGCCGCGCGACGCGCCGCAGTACCATGTTCTCACCGATCCGGCCGATCAGGTCGGCGAGTTCGGTCTCGACGGTCTTGCCGTTGCCGGCGAACGCAGCCGCCTTCAGCGCCTCGATGTCGCGCTCGGCCGCGACCGCGAGCTGCGCGACCTGGCGGGCGAAATTCTGGAACAGCTCGTTGCGCGCGACAAAGTCAGTCTCCGAGTTGACCTCGACGACAGCGCCGGCCTTGGCGGCGGTCGCCACCGCGATCAGCCCCTCGGCGGCGACGCGCCCGGCTTTCTTGGCCGCGGCAGCGAGGCCCTTCTTGCGCAGCCAATCGACCGCCGCCTCGATATCGGCGTCGGTCTCGGCCAGCGCCCGCTTGCAGTCCATCATTCCGGCGCCGGTCTTGTCGCGCAATTCCTTGACCAGCGCGGCCGTGATCTCCGCCATCGCACGTTCCTCTTTAAGGGCGCGCGGCGCCTAGGCGCCTGCGCCAGCCTCGCTGCCCGCGCCGGCCTCGGCGCCTTCGCCGAGCGCTTCATCCATGGTCGGCACCGGCTCGCCGTCGACCTCCTGGTCGCCGCGCTCGTCAAAGCCGTTGGTCGCGGGTTCCTCCTCCGGCGCTTGGGCGCGCGCCCCAATGTCGATACCCGAGGCCACCGCCTCGGCCTGCAGCCCGTCGAGCACCGACCCGGCCACGAGGTCGCAATACAGATGAATCGCCCGCATCGCGTCATCGTTGCCGGGGATCGGATAGGCGATGCCGTCGGGCGACGAGTTGGAGTCGAGGACGGCCACCACCGGAATGCGCAACGTATTGGCTTCGGCGACCGCGATCGCCTCTTTGTTGGTGTCGATGACAAAGATGATGTCGGGCAGCCCGCCCATGTCCTTGATGCCGCCGAGCGCGCGTTCGAGCTTGTCGTGGTCGCGCGTCAGCTCCAACAGCTCGCGCTTGGTGAGGCCGGTGTTTTCTTGCGCGACCCGCTCCTCGACCTCGCGCAGCCGCTTGATCGACTGCGAGATGGTCTTGAAGTTGGTCAGCATGCCGCCGAGCCAGCGGTAGTTGACGTAGTACTGGCCGCAGCGCTTCGCTGCATCCGCGATCGCGTCCTGCGCCTGGCGCTTGGTGCCGACCAGCAGCACGCGGCCGCCGCCCGCGACCACTTCACGGATCGCCTCCAGCCCCTGGCGCAGCAGCGGCACTGTCTGCTCGAGGTCGACGATGTGGATGCCGTTGCGCACGCCAAAGATGTACGGCGCCATCTTCGGGTTCCAGCGCCGCGTATGGTGGCCGAAATGGACGCCGGCCTCCAACAGCTGGCGCATCGAGTACTCGGGGAGAGCCATCGTCTGATCCTTTTCCGGTTCAGCCGCCGCAGGAGAAGCCGCCGGCTTGTCGGCCGTCGACACCGGAGCGAACGCCGTCACCGACGGCGCCGCGACCTGCGTGAGGTTTCGCGGGCGCTTACGTAAGGGCTGCCGCGGCGTTTGGCAAGCACGGACGCCGCAGTGCTGCCGATGCCTCTGATGCGACTCGCCCATACGTTGTATAAGATGCCGCCAGATGGCCGATCCTACCCTCTTTCTCTTCGTCAGCCATGTCAGCGAGGATCGCGGCGCGGCAATGGACATCGTTGCGGAGCTTGAGCGGCGCGGCGTCAAATGCTGGATCGCCCCGCGCGACGTCCACCCGGGCGGTCACTTCGACGACGAGATCGTCGACGCCATCGAAGCCAGCCGCGCGGTGCTATTGGTGTTTTCAGACCGGTGCAACGAAAGTGAATATATCCGCCGAGAAATTACTGTCGCCGGCGAGAGCCATAAACTCATCATACCGTTTCGAATAGAGGAGGCC
>JAFAWI010000597.1 GCA_019241915.1 Alphaproteobacteria bacterium | reverse complement strand
TCGCCACCGGCGCCGTCTTCGACATCAGCGGCGGCCGGGCAACTTATTGAGCCGCCGTCCCCCGGGCCGCAGGTGACGCCCGCATGAGCGATTTGATTGCATGGATAATCCTATGGTTTGTCGTCGTGGCGATGATTGTCGCCTTGTTGTGCATCGTCGTGGCGGGCATCGTCGCCATCGCCCAGCTCTGGCGCCGCTATGGTCATGTTTCGTTTCCCAATATAATAAACTCGAACTTATTGCTTATCGGCTCATCTCTTTCATTTTTTATCGTCGATTATTGGTTCCTTCTAAGACCAATGATCGCCAACTGGCACGCGAACGACCTCAACAGCCTCTATGACGTCGTCAATGTCGTGTTCCTGCCGTTGCAAACATGGCTGTTGATCTTCGCGGGGATTGTCGCGTACCGGACATATCTTAACGGTCGAGAATTCAAGCAACGCGATATCGAGGCCGAATGCGTGCGTCGATACGAGGAGATAGAACACCTGCGGCAATCGCCCGAATTCAACCTCGACCCGTTACCTTATGTCAAACGCTATTGGAGCCATCAGATTCATCAATATTATATGTGGAACAGAAATCTTATCTCCAATGAACTTTATATGATCTGGCTGCAGGGACGGTGGCTGAATTTTTTGCAGAACGAGAACTTCGGAGACCCGCAAAACAATACGGTTATCGATTACCGATCGGGGTTCGAATATCTGCGTGCGCAAGAACATTTTCTCGGTAACGAAACGTTCGTCAGGCTGATGTCGGAGATTGCCGGCCGGGCGATGCGTGGCGACCACCTGTTCGGTCATCGCGAGCTACGCCGATACCGATAAACCGCCGCGCGCCGCGCGCCGCAGTGCCGCGCTCACCGGCACTTAGTCTCCCCTATGCCGCTTCGCGTCGTCCGATGGCGGCGGCGCGCTCGGCGAGGCGGCGGATGCGCGGCCAGTCGCCGGCGGCGACCGCGTCGCGCGGCGTCATCCACGAGCCGCCCACCATCGGCACGTTGGGCAGCGCCAGGTACTCGCCAGCCGAGGCTTCGTCAATCCCGCCGGTGGGGCAGAACGCCATGCCGGGGAACACCGGCGCCAGCGCGCGCAGCAGCATCGGGCCGCCGAGCGCGGCGGCGGGGAACAGCTTCATCACGCAAATGCCCAGCGCCCGCGCCGCCATGATCTCGGACGGTGTCGCCACTCCGGGCAGATACGGCAGCTCGGTCGCCAGCGCCGCGCCGGCGAGTTCCGGCGTGGTGCCGGGGCTGACCAGGAACCGCGCACCGGCGCGCACCGCCTCGCCGACATCCCTGGCGCGCAGCAACGTGCCGGCGCCGACCGTGATCTGCGGCAAGGCAGCGGCGATCGCCGCGACCGATGTGGCGGCCGCCGCGGTGCGGAACGTCACCTCGATGACCGAAAGGCCGCCCTCATAGAGCGTACGGGCGAGCGGCACGGCGTCGCGCTCGTGCTCGATTGACAGAACCGGGATGACCGAGGTGCCACGGAACAGCGGGTGCATCGAAGCGTCCTCCTGTCGGAGCCGCGTTGTGCGGTTGTAACGCTGCGGTCCGGCGTCCGCACCCGCGCCGTGAGGCGCGGCTGCCATGCTCGCCGACTTATGGCGGTTGGCACCGCTGCCGCCGATCTAACCTGACGAATCGGCAGATTGACGGCCGCAGTGACGACCGGTTTTATCCGCCGCAACGGGGTAAGGAGACGCGAGTGGACAAGCGCAAACTCGGCAAGACCGGCCTCGACGTCTCGCTGCTCGGCTTTGGGTGCGGCGCGGTCGGCGGGCTGATGGTGGGCGGGGAGCCGGCCGATCAGCAGCGCGCCGTCGCGCGTGCGCTGGAACTCGGCGTCAACTATTTCGACACGGCGGCGCAATACGGCAACGGCCGCTCGGAAGAAAACCTCGGCCGCGTCATCAAGGCGCTGCAGCTCAAGGACATCCATGTCGGCACCAAGGTGCGGCTGCCGCCGACCGATCCGGGACAGATCGCCGTCGGCATCGCCGCTGCGCTCGACGCGAGCCTCAGGCGTCTACAGTTGGAGCGTGTCGACCTCTACCAGTTCCACAATGCCATCGTCGGCGCGACCGCGGGCGGCAATTTCGCGGTCGAGAGCATGCTCGACGAAGTCGTGCCGGCGTTCGAGACGCTGGTCCAGCAGGGCAAGATCGGCCATTACGGCATCACCGCGGTCGGCGACACCGCGTCGCTGCTGCGTGTTGTCGATGCGCGCGCTTTCGCGACCGCGCAGGTCAGCTTCAACCTGCTGAACCCGAGCCCCGGCGCGGCCGTGCCCGCCGGCTTCCCGGCGCAGGATTACGGCGGCCTCCTCGCTCACACCAAGGCTGCCAACATGGGGGTCATCAACATCCGCGTGCTGGCCGGCGGTGCGCTCAGCGGCAGCGAGGAGCGTCACCGACTCGCTTCGCCGCCGCCCGATCCGATCGGCTCGGGCAGCAGCTACCGGATCGACCTCGAACGCGCGCGACGCTTCATGCCGCTGGTCCACGACGGCCATGCCGACAGCCTGGTCGAGCTGGCGCTGCGTTACGTGATCGCGCACGACGCGATCTCGACCGTGCTGATCGGCATCGCGACGCTCGAACAGTTCGAGATCGCCGCTCGCGCCATCGAGAAAGGCCCGCTCTCGGCGGCAGGCCTCGCCCGCATCGCGGAAATACAGGCAAGCTTTGTCGGCGAGCAGCGATGAACATCGTGCCGATCGGCGACGCGCTCGGCGCTACCGTCGAGGGCGTCGATCTCAACGGCGAGCTCGACCGCGCGACGTTTGCGGGGATCCTCAGGGCGCTCGGCGGGCATGGCGTGCTGCGCTTTCCCCGACAGGGCCTCGATCCGGTTCGCCAGATGGCGTTTGCACAGCGCTTCGGCTCGCTCGAGATCAATGTCGCGGGCGCGTTCCAGGAGCCGGGGCACCCGGAAATCATAATCCTGTCGAACATGAAGGACGCGCGCGGCCGCTCGATCGGGGCGCGTGACGCCGGCCAGGACTGGCACACCGAGGTCCGCCGTCCAGATGCGCCCAGGCGGCCGCAGGCCAGCAGCCGTTGTTCGAAGTCAAGGCGATGAAATACGGCGCAGCCGCGGGCGAAAAGCAGATCGTCGCGATCAAGTAGAAATGCCGAGAGGATTAGAGGTTGCGGAAGCGGCAGGTTTCTCGCCGTTCGATTTAAGAAATTGTCGCTTCCCGCCTGCGGGCGGCGATGAAGCGTAGGTTGGTTTGCTGCAGACTTGATCAATTTTTGGAACCAGAGATCGACCAGGGCGTTTGCTGGATGGCTGAAACCAAACGGGAGGTCGTTTCGAGCACAAACGGGCAGAAGAAACAAAACCGGGCCCGCCGCCGCCGAAGCCATCCCCCAAGCTGGCCGCGGGCTAATGGAGGCTCAAATGAAGCCATCGATTTTAGCCACGACTTTAGGCATCGCAGCGGCCGTTGCCGCGACGCAATCGACGCCGGTTCATCATTTCCTCGGTGAAATCTATCCCAGCGACACCGCCAAACGCGAGGCGCTCAACCTCTGCATGCTTGCCGACCCGAAGTTCGACCGCCTCGACGGGGCGGCCCGTTATGCATGCTATGAGCACGCCTTTGCCGCATCCGGGTCGGCGGCGCTCGCGGCCGCGTCGGTCGCCCGCGCGCCGAACCAGCTCGACTTCCGGCAGGCCGCCGACCGGCGCAACGTCCCCTCGAACGATATTCGTGTGCAACAGCAATCGCTTGGTTCGATGCGCTGAGCGTCCTGCCCGGCCGAAGCCCAAGGGCGGGGACTACACGTCACGTTTGGCGCGGGTCCCCGCCCGCGACAGGGTCGCTCGCGCACGGCACCGAGCGGCGACGCGCGCCGCTGTCGTCCGCGCGCAGTAACCAATAATGAAGATGAATTAAGCATCAAATACTTTGTAGTCGCGCGGGAGTGGTGCCAGCTTCAGCCGGACAGAAGTTTCGGTCCAAAGGAGCGGCAAGATGAATACGGCACGACCTCAAGGTTTGGCCGAGCGTCGCATTGCACCGCGCCAGCGTTCTCTGCTCGGTGCGCAGATCATCTTCAACCGCGCACGTTGTGCGATCGGCGGCCAGATCCTCAACTTCTCCGAAACGGGGGCCCTGGTGCGCCCGGCCGATGTCCTGCAATGCCCCGAGCAATTCACGCTCAAGCCGCGCTTCGAAGCGCCGCGCGATTGTGTCGTGATGTGGCGCAAGGGCGGCAGCGTCGGCGTGCGCTACCTCTGAGGCAAGTTCCTCCCTCGCACCGGGTGGCGGCGAGCCGTGCGGCCGGGGGGCGCTGCGGCCGCCGCGTGAAAGCGATGCCCCCCTCCACTGTGGTTGCACATCGTCCCTCCTGCCCTGCGCACGCGGAAGGGGCAAAGGCGATTCGCAACGCCCACCAGTTTGTTATAATCGTCGGGCGGCAAAGCCGCTATCGAGGAGATTGGCCCGTGAAAGTGCGGATCGATTGGTGCAAGCCTTGAAACTATGAGCCGCGCGCTCTCCGTGCGAGAGCCTTGCTGGAAGAAAAGTACGGGGCCGAAGTCGAGCTGGTGCCCGGCGTCGGCGGTGTATTCGAGATTACTGTCGACGGTCAGCTGAAGTTTTCGAAGAAGCAGACCGGCCGCTTCCCCACCGATGCCGAGGTGATCAGCGCCGGCCAGCCGTGACCGCCCACGTTTTGCCCACGCCCGACGGTACGCGAGTGCCGTCGGGCTCTTCGTTTTCCAAGCGATGGAGCGCGCCGCTTGATGCGGCGCCGGAAGCGCGCACGCAAGTCCGGCAACGACCGCGCCGCCGCCGTCAGCGGCGCGAGAACGTGTCGACGATGTTGATGCCGGCAGGACCGAGCAGCACGATAAACAGCGTCGGCAAAATGAACAGGATCATCGGTACCGTCATCAGCGCCGGCAGGCGCGCCGCCTTTTCTTCCGCACGGAAGATCCGCGCATCGCGATATTCCGCCGCCAGCACGCGCAGCGAATGGGCCAGCGGCGTGCCGAATTTGGCGGTTTGCGTCAGCGTGTTGACGACACCGCGGATGGCCCCCAGGTCGGTGCGCTGGTTGAGGTTCTCGAACGCCTGACGACGGTCCGGCAGGAAGGTGAGTTCGGCCGAGGTAATGCTGAATTCCTCGGCAAGCTCGGGCCAGGTGTGCTCGAGTTCGCGCGAGACGCGGCTCATCGTGGCATCGAGGCTGAGGCCGGCTTCGGCGCAGATCACCATCAGGTCGAGCGCATCGGGCAAGCCCATCTGGATGCGCTTCGAGCGCTTTGTCGTCATGTTCCTGATGTAGATCCCCGGCGCGAAGAAGCCGAAGGCGGCGCAGGCGGCCGTGGCGAGCAGGCGAAATTGCGGCGGAACCGGCAACAGATGCAGCGAGTAACTGTCGATCAGATAGCCGATGCCAAAGACCACCGGCAGTGCGACGCGGGCGAACAGATAGCGGATCATCGCGTCGCGCGAGCGCAGACCGGCGCGGGCGAGAACCATGCGCGAGTCGGTCGCGTGCTTCGAGCGCAGCAGGTTGAGCCGCATCACCATGTCGCGCATGATGCCGGCGGGAGTCAGCCGTTCTCGGTGCCGCTTGGCGGCGATCGCGGTCTGCCGCATCGTTTCCTTGCGGTCGGCGATATGGGCCAGGCGCCGGTCGAGCGTCGCGTTGCCGAGCAGCGCGTGCCAGACAGCATAAAATGTCGCGACCACCGCCAGGCCGGCGGTCATCGAAATCAGGTCTTCCACCGTAACGCCGGCGGGCAGCCAGCTGTCGAAGTGGAAGTTGGAGACTGGCATATTGCTCATATTTCGAACTTCGCCATCTTGACCATCACGCCGATGCCGGTCACGAGCATGCCAAGCGCGATGCCGCACAGAATGAGGCCGCGTACGTCGGTGAACAGCGTCATGATATAGCTGGGAGACGTCATCAGCAGGATCAGCACCACGACGATAGGCAGCGAGCCGAGGATCATCGTGCTGGCACGCGCCTCACTGGCCATCGCCCGTGCTTTCTGGCGCATCGCGCGGCGGCGGCGCAGCAGATCGGACAGGTTGCTCAGCGTCTCGCCGAGGTTGCCGCCGGTCTCGCGCTGGACGCTGAGCGCGATAATGAAAAACCGCAGTTCGGGGGTGTCGATCCGCTTGGCTATATCCCACAGCAGGCTATCCAGATCGCGGCCCATCCGCATTCCGCTCTCGACCGAAGCGAACTCGCTGCCGACCGGATCGCCGATCTCATGCGCGGCGCTGACGATTGCCTCGCTGATCGGCAGGCCGGACTTGAGCGCGCGTACGATGAGGTCGATGGCGTCGGGAAACAGGTTGAGGAACGCCTTGCTGCGTCGCTTGCCCAAATGCCCGATAACCATATGCGGCAGGGCAATCCCAACCGCGACGCCGACCATCAGGCTCGGCAGCAGCGTGATGCGGGCGAAAATCAGCGTCGCCAACGTGACGACGACGATGAGCCCGCCGGTCGCCATGCCGTAATGCCCGACGGTGATCGGCCGCCCGCTGCGCGCCAGCCGCGCTTCGAGCAGCGCCCGGTGCGGCAGCCAGGGCTTGATGAAGCGGTCGATCATCGGCGTTGTGCTGTCGCGCCGCGCCAGCGAGCGGGCTTCGGTTGCCGCAGCCGCCGGCGTCTCGACACTGCGCTTCTTGCCGGTCGCGACGCTGGACAGGCGACGCCGGTAACGACGCCCGCCACCGCCGGTGATAACGCCGGCAATCAGGGCGAAGACCAACGCCGCAGTAAGCCCGATTCCGAACGTCAGGATGGTGGTCGCGTCGAGCATCGTCAGATCGCCTCGAGCAACGCCCGGTCGAGGCCGTAGTATTCGGCGCGCGGCAGGAAGGCGGGCCTGATGCCCGACGACGAGAACGCGCCGCGCAGCTTGCCTTCGCCGGTTTCCCCTTGGAACTGATAGTTGAACAGTTCCTGCGTGGTGATCACATCGCCTTCCATACCCACCACCTCGACGATGTGGGTGACGCGACGGGCGCCGTCGCGCATCCGGTTGACCTGGCAGATCAGATGGACCGCCGAGGCGATCTGGGTGCGCATTGCCTTCGACGGCAGATTGAACGCGCCCATGCTGATCATGTTTTCGAGCCGGGTCAGCGCCTCGCGCGGGTTGTTGGCGTGGATCGTCGACATCGAACCGTCATGGCCGGTGTTCATCGCCTGCAGCATGTCGAGCGCTTCCTCGCCCCGGCACTCGCCGATGATGATCCGGTCCGGTCGCATACGCAGCGCGTTCTTCAGCAGATCGCGCATGGTGATTTCGCCGCTGCCTTCGAGATTGGGCGGGCGGGTTTCGAGACGCACCACATGCGGCTGCTGCAGTTGCAGTTCGGCCGCGTCCTCGATCGTCACCGTGCGTTCCGCCGGGTCGATCATGCGCGACATGGCGTTGAGCAGCGTTGTTTTGCCGGAGCCCGTGCCGCCCGAGATCAGGATATTGAGGCGGCAACGCGCGGCGATCTTCAGCACCGTGGCCATGGCGGCCGAGATGCTGCCGCTCTGCGCCATGATGTCGAGTGTGATGGTCTTCTTGGAGAATTTGCGGATAGAGATCGACGGTCCATCGAGCGCCAGCGGCGGGATGATGATGTTGACGCGGCTGCCGTCTTCGAGGCGGGCGTCGACCAGCGGCTTGGCCTCGTCGATGCGGCGTCCGATGCGCGACACGATCTTGGTCGCGACATTCATCACGTGCTGGTCGTCGCGGAATTGAACGTCCGCCAGCTCCAGCTTGCCCTTGCGTTCGACGTAGACCTGACGCGGGCCGTTGACCATGATGTCGGTCACGGTCTCGTCGGACATCAGCGGTTCGAGCGGGCCGAGGCCGAGCATGTCGGCGATCAGGGACTCGACCAGCTCGCGCTGCTCGGCGAAATTTAGCTGGATCTTGGTCTCGGCCAGCAGTTCCTTGACCCAGCCGGTGAGCTGCGCCTCGAACGCGGCGCGCGGCATTTCGGCCGCAGCGGCGACGTCCATGTGCTCGAGCACCAGCGGCTGGATCTGCGCCTTGGCGGATTCGACCAGCGCCCGATGCGGCGCGCGGCGGTTGCCGGCGGCTTCGGGATCCGGGGTGCCGGGATTCAGCAGTTCCTGCAGGATCGCGGTGACGAGGTCGCGCCGGGCGAGCGGGTCGGCATTGATGCCGTTCCGCACGAAATGCGCCTGTACCGCGGCATCGACCAGCTTTGCCAATTCGCCGCGGCTGAGCAGGCTGCGCCGCTCCGGGCGGATTTCGCCGCCGAGCCGCGCGATCAGGTGGGAGCGCGCCGCGGTGAGCTTGTCCTCAAGCGAGGCGGCCGCGCCGGAGGGCGCCGCCGGGACCGCGGCGCTGGCGCCGGGCGATGGTTCGGACCGGGAAAGATCGGCGTGCGGCGCGACCGCAGGCGGGCTGCGGTCGAGGGCGGGGCGCACGACAATCGGCGCCGGCGGCGGATCGATCGGCGCCGCAGCGGGCTCAGGCCGGCTCAGCGGCAGTGGCACCGGCGCGGCGTTCACCGACTCCGCTAGCGGCGCGCCGGCCTCCGGCTCGCCATCAAACGGAACCGGCGGCGGCTCGCTGAGGATCGGTTGCGGCCGCGGCGGAAGGGTGGCGACGGTGCGCAGCGGCACCGGGCTTTCGTCAACCGCCGCCGCATTGCCGTCGACCGCGGCGCTGTCGTCCGAGACCGCGCTCGCCGGGCTGGTGGCGCGCCGGCGCGCCAAGTCGGCGATCCGATTGTCGAGCACCGGTTCGGCGGTGGGCTTGCGAAACAGGCTTACCATGGCAGGTTCACAGCAAACCGGCGCTTCTTGGCTTCCGCCGCGCCGGCGAGGTTGGTGATGAGCTGGTTGATCTCTTTCGCATAACCGCTGCGTGGCGCGGCCATCGGCAGGGCCTGGCCGGCGTTAGCCGCCGCCCCGGCCGCTTTCGGGTCGTACGACAGCGTCGCGTCAAAGGGCTTGCCGACTGCTTTTTCGAATTCGCTCTTGCCGACCATCGCGCGGTCGCCATGCGCACCGCTTTCGACCAGCATCAGCCGGGTCTGCGGCGCCTGTTCGCGCAGCAGGGTCTGCATCCGAATGCTGTCCCGCAGCCCGGCGAGGCTGCGCTCGCACAGCAGCACGGCGCGGCCGGCGGCCGACAGTACGACGCGGTGCACCGGGGTGATGAAGCGCGGCAAGTCGACGACGACCCAAGCGAACTTGCGGCGCAACTCGTAGAGCAGCACGTCGATGGCCCCGGTGTCGACCACCTGGGTTTCGCCGACCGCCGCTTCGGCCGCCAGGATGCGGAGATTCTCGGTGACCTTGATCATCGCGCGCTCGATAAACAGGCTGTCGATGCGCGAGGGTTGTTCGAGCGCCTCGCAAAGCCCGTTGCCGGGATCGGTGTCGAGCTTCAGCGCGACGGTGCCGAAATGCAGGTCGAGGTCGACCAGCGCGGTGCGCTCCTTGCGCTCTTCGGCCAGCACCCAGGCGCAGGACACCGCGGCCGTCGTGGTGCCGACGCCGCCGCGGCTGCCGATAAACGCCACGACCTGCCCCAGACCGCCGGTACCGCCGCCGCTGCCCGGGTTCTTCTCGAAGATCGCCGTCAGCTGCTCGCGGCCGGGCGGCTTCACCAGGTAGTCGGTTGCGCCCGCCGCGATCATGTCGCGGTAGAGGCCGACATCGTTGACGGTGCCGAGCGCCAGGATTTTCAACTCTGCGCCGCCAACCGCGCGCGCCGCGCTCAACTCGGAGATCGGCGCCGGCGATTCGCTCAGATCGATCACCAGAACGCGCGGATGCATGCCCTCGTGAATGCGCCGCAGCGCGGCATCGAGCGTGGCTTCGAAACTCAGCTCGTCGTCGAGCTGGAGCTCGCGGATCACGCCTTGGATGCGATCGAGCGTCGCCTGATCGTGCAGGATCGCGACGACGCCCAGCCGCTCGGACTTACGCGAGGTTGCGTTCGAGCGTTCGACGGCAGCAGCCATTACTGACCCCCGGTTGGTGCATTTGTCGGTGCGTTTGCGGGTCCCGCCGCACCTTGCGTGGACGAGAATGCCGAAGCGGTGCCCGAGGTCGCCAGCGGCTGAACCTTGTCGTTCATGTAGCGGTTGACCGCGGCCGCCGCCGGTTGTCCGGAAGCTCCGCTGTTGGGTAGGCCGCTCGCCAGGTCGGTCGGATAGGCAACCATCTTCGCCAGATTGCTTTGTGTCGCACAGCCGAAGTTACTGCTGGGTTGGTTACCAAAGTCGTAATTTGGCGCCTTGCTCCAATTGGGGCAGGCCGGGGCGGTGATCAGTGTCCGGGTCACTTGGACCACCGCCCGCTCCGCCGGCACCTCGGCGAGCTGGTCGCCCACGGTGGCGATCCCATAGGGAAGCAGCACCGCCGAGATCGACGCCCGGCGCTGCGCGGCCAGCGCCGGCGAGCCGGCTGCCGCCACCAGCACCCGATCGCGCCCGCCGATGCGGCCTTCCGCGGCAAGTTGCCGCAGCCGCGCCGCATCGAGCGAAGCGATCGCCGCACTGCCCGGCGCGAAGCGAACATCGTAGCGGCTGACGGCCGAGTCCAAGGTCAGCGTCTTTGGCGCCTCGGCGGCCGAATAATTTGTCGGCGATGTGCAGCCGCCGAGAAGGCCGACCACGAGCAGGGCGAAAAGCTGGTTGTTCCGGTTCATCGTCACCTCCCCTTAATCAAGCCGAAAGCCGATGGGGCCGATCAGGCCTTCGCCGCCGCCGGGAAGCGGGCCGCGCTGCGGCGCGGGGAGCGTCTGTTTGTAGACCTCGTCGTAGAGGTACCGGTCGGCATCGTGCGGCAGGATGAAACCGTCGGTCGGCGCCGACAGCGCTGTCCGCGTCGGCTTGACGAGATACGGCGTCACGAAAATCACCAGCTCCGTCTCGTTGTGCTGAAACAGGTTCGAGCGGAACAGCTGGCCGAGGATCGGGATGTCGCCGAGCCACGGCATCTTTGAGATGTCCTGCTCGGTGGTGTTCTGCAGCAGTCCGGCGAGCGCGAAGCTCTGGCCGCTCGCCAGATCGACCGTCGTTTCCGCGCGCCGCACGCTCAGCGCCGGGATGGTCACCGTGTTGGTGGCGGTGAGCGGCACCGAGACGGCGCCGGTCGTGCTGAGCTGACTGACCTCCGGCCGCACGCGCAGGCTCAGATGGGTGGCGTCGATGACCGTCGGCGTGAAATCGAGCGCGACGCCGAACTGTTTGAACTCGACGGTGATTGTCGGCACCCCGCCGTTGCTCCCGGGCGACCCGGCGACCGGCACCGGAAATTCGCCGCCGGCGAGGAAGCTTGCGGTCTGGCCCGAGGTCGCGGTGAGGTTCGGCTCGGCCAGCGTCGTGATCAGGTTCTCCTGCGACAGCGCATCCAGTTCGACCTGTATCCGATTGCCGCCGGTGCCGGGCAGCG
>JAFAWI010000515.1 GCA_019241915.1 Alphaproteobacteria bacterium | reverse complement strand
CAAGAACCATATCGTTATGCCAATCACTTAACAGTGATTTGGCTGCGCTTGGCGAGGCCGTCAGCCTTGCCCGCCAATCGCGCCGGGCAACGGCAGGAACGGAGAGGCGGATGAACGTGAAAACCAAAGCGATTGCACCTTGGGCCGCGGCGCTGGCCATTGCGGTTTGCGCGGGGGTGGCACAGGCCGACGATGCCGCGGCGATCGAGGCCCGGCAGGCGCATATGAAGGCGCAGAGCAAGGACCTCGGCGCGATCAAGGCCTTTACCGAGGACAAGGGCGAGCTTGCCGCCGCGCAAGCAGCCAGTGCCGATCTGGTCAAGCGGATCGCGCAAATCCCGGACCTCGCCCCGAAGGGCACCGGGATGGACGCCTATCCCGACAAATCCTACGCCAAGCCGGCGATCTGGAGCGAATGGGACAAGTTTGTCGCGGCCGACAAGAGCGCGGTCGCCGCGGCTCAGGCGCTCGATACTGCGGTCAAGGGCGGCGACAAGGCTGCAATCACCGCGGCCTACGGCAACATGACCCGCGATTTTTGGGGAACGGCGTCGTCAAATCCGGGTGCATGCGGCGGTTGCCACGGCGCGTTCGCGCAAAAGAAGCCCTCGTAGAGCCTGCGGGCTGCCGAGCCGCTTGGCGCTGCGCCTGGCGCCGGCGGTGCTGCTGGCGCTCGGGACGGCATCGCCTGCCGCGGCCGGCGATGCCGTCGCGCGCGGCGCTTATCTCGCCGCGGCCGCGGGATGCGAGGGCTGCCACACCGACCCAAAGGGCAGCGGCAAGCCCTACGCCGGCGGGCGCAGTCTGGACACCGCGTTCGGGTCGATCGCGACGCCGAACATCACGCCGGACATAGCGACCGGGATCGGCGGCTGGAGCATGGACGACTTCACCCGGGCAATGCGCTGGGGCATCGCGCCGGACGGGTCGCACTACGTACCGGCCTTCCCGTTCCCTTATTTCGCCGGCCTCACCGACGGCGATCTCGCCGACCTCAAGGCATTTCTCGACAGCGTGCCGCCGGTGTCGCGTCCGGCGGCCGGACCGTCGCCGCTGGCTCTGGTGCAGCGCGCGCGCGCTGCGCTTGGCGTCGCGCTCGCAAGCCCGCCGAGCCCGCCGGCGGCGCTTGGGTCGGACCCGGCGGCCGCGCGCGGCGCCTACCTGGTCGAGACGGTCGGCCATTGCGGCGGCTGCCATACGCCGTTGACATGGCTCGGCGCGCCCGACGAGGAGCGGCATCTCGCCGGCTCGCACGGCGGTGTGGAGGGCGAAAAGGCCCCCAATATCACGCCCGACGCGGCCACCGGCATCGGCCGGTGGAGCGCGGACGAGATCGCCACCACACTGAAGACTGGCGAGACACCGGAGTTTGACGTGCTTGGCGGCGCCATGCGCGAAATCGTGCGCAACACCGCGCGCCTCACCGACGACGATCGCCGCGCCATCGCCGCCTATCTCAAAACCGTTCCCGCCAAGAGCTTCGCCGATAAGGAGTGACCGGCGCTGTTTCGGCACTGGACGCTCCGGTTGCGCTCTCGCATGATGGTCTCTCATTCCCCAAGGAGCCCCCCGCTTGGCACGCGCACGGCCGGAGAAAAACTTGGCCCGGTTCGATCGGATCGCGCTGGTTCTGTCCGGCGGTGGCGCCCTTGGGGCCTACCAGGCAGGGGCCTACGCGGCCTTGGAACATGCCGGCATCCGGCCGAACTGGATCGCGGGCAGTGCGATCGGTGCGGTCAATGCGGCGCTGATCGCGGGCAACCTGCCGCACGAGCGCTCGTTCCGTCTGCGCCAGTTTTGGCGCGAGCTCGGCCGCCGCGTGGCGCTGCGCAGCGGAGGCGGCTTCAACCGGCAGTTGTGTGCCTCGCTGCAGCGCATGCGGGCGCGGTGGCGCGGCGAGGCGCTTCCGGTGCGCGAGCGCTCGGCGATCGGCTCGGCCGAGCTGCGCGACCTGATCCTCGAACTGGTCGATTTCGAGCGGATCAACAGCGCCAACGCGCGCGTCGTGTTCGGCGCCACCAACCTCGACACCGGGGCCGAGACGTTTTTCGACAACGACCGGCATCTGCTGACGATCGACCACGTTCTGGCAAGCTCGGCCCTGCCGGGGATGGCGCCGGTGACGATCGACGGTCAACGCTACCGCGGCGGCGTGACCTCGCTCGGCCCCCTCGATGACGCGCGGCCCGCGGATACGCTGTGCTTTGTCGTCGATGGCTTCGATTCGCTGCCGGGCGCGCAAGGCGGGGTCAGCCGTTCGGCGCGTGAAATCGCTGCGCTGCGCCGAAATCACGATTTGCGGCGCATGATCGCGCTGCTCGGGGAACGGTTGCCGACGGGGCTGCGGCGCGATCCCGAAATCCGCAAATGCCTGGCTGAGGGCAGCGACGCGACGATGACGATCCTGCGCCTCGTGCACGAAGGCGCCGACGCGCAGCTCTCCGACAAGATGGCCGATTTTTCGTCGGCGGCGCTGACGCGGCGCTGGCAGGCCGGCGAAAGCGATGTCGGTACCAGCCTGACGCATCCGCTGTGGTTGGCGCCGCCGCCGCGCCGCCTTGGCGTCGTCGTGCACGAGCTGCGCGGCGGGGTCGCCGCCCGGCCGCGCTGAACCGCAAAGCTTCAGGGGAGGCCGCCGTATGCCGTTGAAAAGCAAGGTCATCATCACCTGCGCGGTGACCGGCTCGATCCACACGCCGACGATGAGCCCTTACCTGCCGCTGACCCCGGACGAGATCGCGCGCGATGCAATCGCCGCGGCCGAGGCCGGGGCGGCGATCCTGCATTTGCATGCGCGCGACCCGGAGAACGGGCGCCCGACCCCCGACCCCGACGTGTTCATGCAGTTCCTGCCGCGGATCAAGCAGGCGACCGACGCGGTCGTCAACATCACCACCGGCGGCGGGCACGGCATGACCTTGGAGGAGCGGCTCGCCGCGCCGCTGCGCGCCAAGCCCGAGATGTGCTCGATGAACATGGGGTCGATGAATTTCGGTCTCTATCCGATGCTCGACCGCTACAAGGAGTGGAAGTACGACTGGGAGCCGCAGGCGCTGGAGATGACCCGCGACTTCATCTTCCGCAACACCTTCGCCGACATCGAAAAGGTGCTGAAGCGGCTCGGCGAGGAGTGCGGCA
>JAFAWI010000381.1 GCA_019241915.1 Alphaproteobacteria bacterium | reverse complement strand
ACAGCGCCTCAGGCTCGCCGACCGTCGCGCCGCACGCCAGACAGCGCGGCGGCAGCACGCCGTCAACCACCGCGCGGCCGAGCCGGCGCAGACGGACGGGAACAGTTGCCGCGAGCTGCATCGCTCCCCATCATCGAGCCACCGTTTTGTGCGTCAAGCGCTACCGATGGCAGAAGCCGCCGCTCCGCTGTTCGACCGCCGCGCGTGGCGCGCCCATCGCGAGCGCGCCGCGCGGCAGGGGGCCGTCGGCTTTCTGCATCAGGACGTCGCCGACCGGCTCACCGACCGCCTGCGTCTTGTGAACCGCCGCTTTGCCAGCGCCCTCGACCTCGGGTCGCGCGATGGCGCACTCGGCCGCCGGCTCACCGAGGAATTCGGCATCGCTGACATTGTGTCAGCCGAACCGGCAGTCGGCTTGGCGCGCCAGCTGACGTCGCCGCACCTCGTCGCCGACCCCGAGCTGATCCCGTTCCGCGACGGAGGTTTCGATCTCGTCGCCAGCGGCCTCGCGCTGCACTGGTGCGGCGATCTGCCCGGTGTGCTGATCCAGCTGCGGCACGCGCTGCGGCCCGACGGGCTGCTGCTCGCGGCGATGCTCGGCGGCAGCACGCTGGTCGAATTGCGCACCGCGTTGTTCGAGGCCGAGCTGGTCGAGGAGGGCGGCGTCAGCCCGCGCGTGTCGCCCACCGTCGAACTCGGCGATGCGGCAGCGCTGCTGCAGCGCGCCGGCTTTGCGATGCCGGTCGCGGACAGCGAGACGATCACCGTCACCTTCCCCGACATCGTCGCGCTGATGCGCGACCTGCGCGGCATGGGCGAAACCAACGCGCTTGCCGCGCGCCGCGGCTTTCTCAGCCGCGCCACCCTCGCCCGCGCGCAGGCAATCTACGGCGAGCGCTTCGCCAATGCCGAAGGCCGCCTCACAGCGACATTCGAGGTGCTCTTCCTCACCGGCTGGGCGCCGCACCCGGATCACGCCCGGCCGCGCCCCGGCCCGCGCCGCCGGATCGCCTAAAGCAGGTCGCGCAGCATCGCGACGAGGGGCTTGTCGGCGGGCGGCATCGGATAGTCGTCGAACTGCGCCGGACGCACCCATTTGAGCCGCTGGCCCTCGCGCGCCGTCACAATGCCCTGCCATTTGCGGCAGACGTAGAGCGGCATCAGCAGGTGGAAGTGCTCGTAGCCGTGCGAGGCGAAGGTGAAGGGCGCGAGGCAGCTTTCGTGGACGCTGATACCGAGTTCCTCGTTTAGCTCGCGGATCAGGGCGGCTTCGGGCGTCTCGCCGTCCTGCACCTTGCCGCCGGGAAACTCCCAGGTCCCGGCAAGGTGCTTGCCGGGCGGCCGCTCGGCAAGCAGCACCCGCCCGTCCACATCGACGAGAGCCACCGCGGCGACGAGGACGATCGGTTTGGGCGCTGCGTCAGCCATCGTGCGTCCTTCGAGGCGCCGCTGGGCGGCGCACCTCAGGATGAGGAAGGTTACGCGATGGCATTAAAGACGAAATCCTCATCCTGAGGTGCCGCGCGGAGCGGCGCCTCGAAGGACGCATCACCGCAGTCCAACCGTCACGACCGGTAGCTGCCGTTGATGTCGACGTACCCGTGCGTCAGGTCGCAGGTCCACACTGTCGCCTTGCCGGTTCCGAGGCCGATATCGACGCCCAGCACGATCTCGCGCCCGGCCATGTGCTTGGCGATCGGGGTCTCGTCGTACCCGGGCACCGGCCCGCCTTCCTTGGCGATGGTGATCCCACCGGCCGAGATCGACAGCCGGTCGCGGTCGACCGTCTCGCCGGCCTTGCCGACGGCCATCACGATCCGTCCCCAGTTGGCGTCGCCGGCGGCGAGCGCGGTCTTGACCAGCGGCGAGTTGCCGATCGTCAGGCCGATGCGCCGGGCCGAGGCATCGCTGACCGCGCCGGTGACTTCGATCGTCACGAACTTCTCGGCGCCCTCGCCGTCGCGCGCGACCTGCTTGGCGAGGTCGACCATGACCGCGTCGAGCGCGCGCCGGAAATCGGCGATGCGCGGGTCGGCGGCGCTGGCCACTGCGTCGTGGCGCGCCTGCTGCGTTGCGCACAGCAGCACCGTGTCGCTGGTCGAGGTGTCGCCGTCGACGGTCATCGAGTTGAACGAAATCTCGGTCGCCGCCGACAGCATCTCCTGCATCGCCGCGGCCGGCAACGACGCGTCGGTGAAGACATAGGCGAGCATCGTCGCCATGTCGGGCGCGATCATGCCCGAGCCCTTGCAGAACCCGTTGAGCCGCACCGTGACCCCATCGATGGTCGCGGTCGCGGTGGCGCCCTTTGGGAACGTGTCGGTCGTCATGATCGCGCGCGCCGCCGTTTCCCACGAATCCGGCTTGAGCAGCGGCACGATCTGCGGCAGCGCCTCGATGATCTTCTCAGCCGGCGGCGGCTCACCGATCACGCCGGTCGACGAGATGAACACCTCGTGCGGCGCGCAGCCGAACAGCCGCGCCGCGGTCTCGGCGGTGCCCTCCACCACCTGCCGCCCGGCGCGGCCGGTGAAGACGTTGGCGTTGCCCGAGTTGACGACGATCGCCCGCACCTTGCCGCCGGGCAGGCATTCGCGGCACCAGATCACCGGCTGCCCCGGCGTCTGCGATTTTGTCAGCACGCCGGCGATCGTGCTGCCCGGCGGCAGCTCCGCGACCATCAGGTCGGTGCGCCCGGCGTAGCGCACCCCGGCGGCGTAGGACGCGAGGCGCACGCCCGCGATCGGCGCCATCGCAGGAAATGCGGCAGGGGCAAGCGGCGAAATCTTGGCCATTGGGGAAGCTCCTTGAGGTGCGGCAGCATAAAGCGAGGCAGCCGCCCCGCAGACAAAAAAGCCGCCGAGACAGTCGGCGGCGGCAATGGGAGGCTGGTTCCGTGACGTGCGACGCTATCGTCGTCGCCGATGACCGGAACGCGCGGCGCGCGCATCGCCAAAGCGGCGACGTCGGAGTCGATAATAGGCTCTGCCCAAGCGCGCGTTCATGGAACAGCGCTATAGCGCAAAACGTTATCCGCGGGAAGATGGAAGCCGGACCCGCGGGGCACTCTGGCGGCACTCGCCCGCGAACCCGGTTTAATTGACACCCCGGCCACGCGGACCTATCTGTCGCCTATCGCTGTGCGCCCGTTTTCCACCCATCCGATCCCCGCCGAGAGGTACCCATGCTAGGCGCCCTAGCCCGGCGGCTGTTCGGTTCCGCCAACGACCGCTACGTGAAGAGCCTGTCGCCGCTGGTTGCGCGAATCAACGAGCTCGAGCCCGAGGTCGAACAGCTCTCACCCGAGGCGCTCTGTGCCAAAACCGCCGAGTTCCGGCGCCGGCTCGCCGACGGCGAGGAGCTCGACGACCTGCTGATCGAAGCCTTCGCCACGGTGCGCGAAGCGGCCAAACGCACGCTCGGCCAACGGCATTTCGATGTGCAGCTGATGGGTGGCGTCGTCCTGCATCGCGGTATGATCGCCGAGATGAAGACCGGCGAAGGCAAGACGCTCGTCTCCACCCTCCCCGTCTACCTCAACGCGCTGAGCGGCAAGGGCGTCCACGTCGTCACCGTCAACGACTACCTGGCGCGACGTGATGCCGAGTGGATGGGCCAGATCTACAACTGCCTCGGCATGACCGTCGGCTGCATCGTCCACGAGCTGGACGATCCGCAGCGCCGCGAGCAGTACCTGTGCGACATCACCTACGGCACCAACAACGAGCTCGGCTTCGACTATCTGCGCGACAACATGAAGTTCCGGCTCGAGGACATGGTCCAGCGGCCGTTCAACTACGCGATCGTCGACGAGGTCGATTCGATCCTGATCGACGAGGCGCGCACGCCGCTGATCATCTCCGGCCCGACCGAGGACAATTCCGAGCTCTACAACCGCATCGACAAGATCATCCCGCCGCTCGGCGAGGCGGATTACGAGAAGGACGAAAAGCAGCGCACCGTGACCTTGACCGAGGAAGGCGTCGAGAAGGTCGAGCAGATGCTGCGCGACACCGGGCAGATGCAGGCCGGCACGCTCTACGACATCCACAACGTCTCGCTCGTCCACCACGTCAACCAGGCGCTGCGCGCGCACAAGCTGTTCACGCGCGACGTCGACTACATCGTCAAGGACGACAAGATCGTCATTATCGACGAGTTCACCGGCCGCATGATGGAAGGGCGCCGCTACTCGGAGGGGCTGCACCAGGCGCTCGAAGCCAAGGAGAGCGTCACTGTTCAGAACGAAAACCAGACGCTCGCCTCGATCACCTTCCAGAACTATTTTCGGCTCTATCCCAAGCTCGCCGGTATGACGGGCACGGCGATGACCGAGGCCGAGGAATTCGGCGACATCTACAAGCTCGAAGTCATCGAAATCCCGACCAACGAGCCGGTGCGCCGCGCCGATACCGACGACGAGGTCTACCGCACCTCGCGCGAGAAATACGACGCCATCGTGCAGCAGGTGCTGGAATGCCGCGAGCGGCAGCAGCCGGTGCTGGTCGGCACCGTGAGCATCGAGAAATCGGAGGCGCTCAGCGAGGTCTTCAAGAAGAACAAGATCCCGCACCATGTGCTCAACGCCCGCTACCACGAGCAGGAGGCCTATATCATCGCGCAGGCGGGCGTGCCGGGTGCGGTGACGATCGCCACCAACATGGCCGGCCGCGGCACCGACATTCAGCTCGGCGGCAATTTCGATATGCGCGTGCGCAGCGAATTGTCGCAGGTCGAGGACCCGGCCGAGCGGGAGCGGTGCGCCGGCACAATCCGCGGCGAGATCGCCGCCGCAAAGCAGATCGTCGTCGATGGCGGCGGCCTCTATGTCGTCGGCAGCGAGCGGCATGAAAGCCGTCGCATCGACAACCAGCTGCGCGGCCGTTCGGGCCGCCAGGGCGACCCAGGCGCGTCGAAGTTCTTTGTCTCGCTCGAAGACGACCTGATGCGCATCTTCGGTTCGGAGCGGATGGACACGGTGCTCGGGCGGCTCGGCCTCAAGGAGGGCGAGGCGGTCATCCACCCCTGGGTCAACAAGGCGCTCGCCAAGGCCCAGCAGAAGGTCGAGGCGCGCAACTACGATATCCGCAAGCAGCTGCTCAAGTACGACGACGTGATGAACGACCAGCGCAAGGTCGTCTACGAGCAGCGCAAGGAGATCATGAGCGCCGACGACGTCGCGGCGACGATTGCCGATATGCGCAGCGAAACGATCGCCGCCACCATCTCGATGGCGATCCCGGAGAACTCGCTGCCCGAGCAATGGAATGTCGAGGCCCTGCACGCCGAATGTCTGCGCCTGTTGGCACTCGACCTGCCGGTGGCGCAGTGGGCCAAGGAAGAGGGCGTCACCAGCGAGGAGATCGAGGAACGCATCGTCGCCGCCGCCGATCGCAAGATGGCGGAAAAGACCGCGCATATCGGCTCGGATATGATGCGCCGGGTCGAGAAGGACCTGCTGCTGCAGATCCTCGACCTGACTTGGAAGGACCACCTGCTGTCGCTCGACCATTTGCGCCAGGGCATCAACCTGCGCGCCTATGCGCAGCGCGACCCGCTCAACGAATACAAGCGCGAAGCGTTCGAGCTGTTCGAAGGCATGCTCGTGCATCTGCGGGACCAGATCACAGGCGTGCTGACCCACATCGAGCCGCCGCCGCGTGAGGCGTTCGCTGCGCAGTTTGCCGAGCCGCCACAATCCCCGGTCGGCGGCGAACTGGTCGAGATTCACGAGCGCGAGCCGGCAATGGCCGATGGCGATGGCGGCGCGGCGATGTTCGGCTCCGCACTTGCCCCACCGCCGCCGCGCCGCGCCGCATCCGCCAGGGCGCCGCGCGCCGACCCGCCGGCCGGCCAACCCGCCGGCGCGCGCGCGCCGTGGGCGGGGACGCCGCGCAACTCGCCCTGCCCGTGCGGCTCGGGCAAAAAATACAAGCACTGCCACGGCCGCATTTGACCGTTTGCTGTAGATTCGCTGCAGACAACAACAAAAGCAAGTAAAACGAGCGGCTCCGTCGCACGGGAGGGAAGACGGTGAAACGGCTTATCGCTGTTG
>JAFAWI010000485.1 GCA_019241915.1 Alphaproteobacteria bacterium | reverse complement strand
TTCGCATGGCCGAAAAATGGAGGTGCCTAATCGAACTCGGCTGGGAGCTCGGGCTGACGGTAATGCGCGAACATGCGGCGGATTTGGTGCGCCTGGTTGCGGCCGGGCGACAAATCGGGCAACTCGTTCTCGTCGAAAAAGCCGATCTCGGTGGTTTCGAGGCTGGTTTGCGGCGTGCCGCCGGTGAGCTCGCAGATAAAGGACATCGTGTAGATCGATAGCGGGCTTGGCGGAAAACCCTGCCGCCGGCGATCCCATATCGCCGCGAGCTTGACGGCGCGCGCGGTAAACCCGGACTCTTCCCAAATCTCGCGCTCGACGCATTCGCGCGGTGTCTGATTGACATCGGCCCAGCCGCCGGGCATCGCCCATCGCCCATCCATCGCCTCGCGCACCATCAGAATTTTGCCGTCGCGAAACGCAGCGCCGCGCACCCCGACCCGCGGCGTCGCATAACCGATGTCTTGGCAGAATAGCGCGGCGATCTGCTCGCCGGCGGCTCCCGAGCCCATCGCCATCATCTCGGTCGCCAAGACACGCAGCCGTGCATAGCGCTGGGTGTCGTACTGGTCCCCCGCGTAGTGCAGCCCGGTTTGCGCGATTGCGTGCAGCTCGCGGGCGAGCCCGAGCCAGGTCGGTTCCGCGGCGCGCACCGCATGGATCGAGCGGCGGTAGCCTGCCGGCAGGGGCAGCGTGTCGAGCGCGTGCAGCGGGAACCAGGCAAACCGGCGGTGCTCATCGCTGACCTGGAGTTCGCCGCGGTCGGCGCGCGCTACCGCATAGGTCACAATCGTCACGTGGCGCCCGGACAGCACCTCAAAGTTCCAGCAATCGATGATCGGGCCGACGACGATCTCGATGCCCAGCTCCTCGGCGAATTCGCGGACGAGCGCGGTGGCGACGTCTTCCCCCGGCTCGGGCCGTCCGCCGGGCAATTCCCATTCGCCACGCTCGTTTTCGAGCAGCACGACGCTGCCGCCTTCGATCAGCACGCCCTTGACCGAGATCACCGACGACATCGGCACCCGCCTTGTTGCTTTGCAGCGCGAGCATATCGCAAAGATCGCGCATGCGCTGGGCGTCCGGCTGTGGCTAGATAATGCTCCCGCGGCGCAAAGGGACGCCCATGCCCAATTCCGAACCGCATCGCCTGACCGCCGTCGAGATGGTCGACCGGATCGAAGCCGGCACGCTGACCGCCGAGGCGGTCGTGCAAAGCTGCCTCGAACGAATTCGCGAGCGCGAGTCGATCGTGCGCGCCTGGACCCATATCGCAGCGGACGAGGCGCTGGCCGCCGCGCGGGCCGCACCGGCGGGCTCGCTGATGAAGGGCGTGCCGTTCGGCATCAAGGACATTTTTGATACCGCCGACATGCCGACCGGCTACGGCTCGCCGATTTATACCGGCTGCCGGCCAAGCTTTACGGCGAGCGCCGCGACCTTGCCGCGCGCCGCGGGCGGCGTACTGCTGGGCAAGACGGTGACGACAGAGTTCGCCAACCGCCATCCCGGCCCGACCGCGAACCCGCACAACCCGGCGTTTTCACCCGGCGGGTCGTCGAGTGGCTCCGCTGCCGCGGTCGCCGATTTTATGGTGCCGCTGGCGATCGGGACGCAGACCGGCGGCTCGGTGATCCGCCCGGCGGCCTATTGCGGTGTCGTCGGGTTCAAGCCGAGCTTCAATATGTTCGCGCCAGCGGGTATGCACCCGAACACCGAGACGCTCGATACGATCGGCTTCATGGCGCGTTCGGTCGCCGACATCGCGCTGTTTCGCGCGGCGCTGATGGCGCTCCGTTACGAGAAGCCGGTGATGCCCGACCGCGCGCCGCGCCTTGCGCTGTGCCGCACGCCGCACTGGGATCGGGCGCAGCCGGAAGGCCAGGCGGTGCTGGAAGAGGCGGGGCGGCGACTTGCGGCGGCTGGGGCCGAGCTCGTCGAGGCCGAGCTGCCCAACGCCTGCGGCAATGTCTCTGAGGTGCAGAACCGGCACAGCTATTTTGAGGCGCCGCGGAACCACGCACCGGAACGCTACCGGCACGAGGCGCAGCTGAGTGCGGCTTTGCGGCACGGGAGGATCGAGGGCGGTCAGAAGCTGACGCTCGACGAATTCCGTGCCGCATGGCGAGAGGCGGATCGCATGCGGGCGGCGGCGAACAATTGGGCGAGCGGCTTTGACGCGATCCTGACCTTGCCGGGACCGGGGCAGGCGCCCAAGACCTTGGCCTCGACTGGCGATGCGATCTTTAACGGGCTGTGGACAGTCCTCCATATGCCGTGCCTGACGATGCCGGTGGGCGAGGGGCCGGACGGGCTGCCGGTCGGCGTGCAGCTGGTCGGCAAGCGGCATGCCGATGCGCGGCTCCTCGATATCGGTCTTTGGGTCGAAAACAGATTGAGGGCGCGGTGATGTCTGACAGCAATCATCTTTCGGCCGCCGAGGCCGTCGCGCGTCTGCATTCGGGCACCCTGACCGCCGAGCGGCTGACCCGCGATTGCCTTGACCGCATCGAGGAGCGCGCCTCGGTCAAGGCATGGACCTGGTTGGACCCGGAGCATGCGCTGGCACAGGCGCGCGCCGCCGACCGCGCTGGCCGGCCCGGCCTGCTTGCAGGATTGTCGATTGGCGTCAAGGACGTCATCGACACGTTCGACATGCCGACCGAGCACGGCTCGCCGATCTATCGCGGCAACCGACCGTTTGCCGATGCGGCTTGTGTGGCGCTGACGCGGATGGCCGGCGGCACGATCCTCGGCAAGACCGTGACGACCGAGTTCGCCAACCGCTTTCCCGGCGCGACGGTGCACCCGCACAATGCCGGCCACACCCCGGGCGGTTCGTCGAGCGGCTCGGCCGCCGCCGTCGCCGATTTCCACGTGCCCTTCGCGCTCGGCACGCAAACGGGCGGCTCGGTGATCCGTCCATCGGCGTTTTGTGGCGTCGTCGGCTACAAGCCGAGCTTTGGCCAGTTCAGCCGGGTCGGGGTCAAGATGCAGTCGCCGACCCTCGACACGATCGGCATCATCGCCCGCAGCCTTGACGACATCGCGCTGCTGCGCGCCGCCCTACTGGCGGTGCCGCCGCAGCCGGTCGACCGCAATCCCGGGGCGCCGCGC
>JAFAWI010000203.1 GCA_019241915.1 Alphaproteobacteria bacterium | reverse complement strand
TTGACGACGCGCAGCTCGGGGCTGTTCTCGTCCAGCGGCGGCTGATGACCGCCGAAGACCAGCGGCACCCATTCGTCGGGGTGAACAAAGCTGGGCGCGGCGACGAGCGCGGCGATCAACCCGTCGATTGCGCTCATGCCGATCGCGCCGGAGTGACCGGAGCCGCGCAGAATTTCGTCGAGCTCGGCGTAAGTGAACGCGTCCGTCATGCCGGCAGTCCGCCGCTGTCCCACGCCCACGGCATCAACTCGTCGATCCGCGCCGCCGGCCACAGGTTGACCAGCCTGGTCAAGACGTCACTCAGATAGGCCTGTGGATCGACGCCGTTGAGCTTGCACGTTTCGATCAGCGAAGCGAGGCAGGCCCAGTTCTCGGCGCCGGCATCGTTGCCGGCGAAGAGTGCATTCTTACGATTTAGGGCAATCGGCCGCATCGAACGCTCGACCACGTTGGTGTCGATCTCGATCCGCCCGTCCTCGAGGAAGCGTTCGAGGCCCTCCCAGTGGTTGAGGCCGTAGCGGATTGCGATGGCGATCGCCGATTTGGAGGAAGCGCGCGCGCGCTGGGTTTGCAGCCACTCCTTCAGATCGGCAACCAGCTTCTTGCTTTCCCCCTGGCGCACCGTTCGCCGCTCCGCGGCGGCCCGGCCACGGATCTGCGCCTCGATCTTGTACAGCTCGGCGATCCGCCGCAGCGCTTCTTCGGCGATCGGCGCCGAGCCGGCCTTGGCAATCTCATAGAACCGGCGGCGCCAGTGAGACCAGCAGAAGGCCAAGGTCACGGCGTCGCCGGCACGACCGCGGCGGGCGACCTGCTTGTAGGCGGCATAGCCGTCGCACTGTACGATGCCGCGGTAGCCGGCAAGCAAACTGGCGGCGTGCTCGGCGCCGCGTCCGGGCGCGTAGGTATAGGCGACCCCCGGCGGGCCGGTGTCACCGCACCAGGCGCTGTCGTCGCGGGCGATCGACCAGAAATAGCCGCTCTTGGTGCGGCCGCGGCCCGGATCGAGCACCGGTGCACGGGTCTCGTCGACAAACAGCCGCGGCGCGCCAAGCAGAATTTCGCGCAGGCGCCGCCATAATGGCATTAGCTCGGCCGCGGCATAGCCAACCCAGAACGCCAGTACCGAGCGTTCGATGTCGATCCCCTGTGTCAGCAGGATCTGGGCTTGTCTGTACAGCGGCAGATGCCAGGCATACTTGCTGACTAGCACATGGGCGACCAATGCCTCTGTCGGCAGGCCGGAGCGGATCAGGCGCTCCGGTGCGGGCGCCTGGACGACGGCGCCGGCGCAGGTACGGCAGCCGTATTTAGGGCGGCGGGTAATAAGAATGCGGTGCTGCGCCGGAATGACGTCGAGCCGCTCCGATTTGTCCTCGCCAATCACGTGCATCGCCCCGCCGCAACAGGGGCACGATGTCGTCTCCGGCTCAATGACGACCTCGATCCGCGGCAGGTGCGCGGGGAGCGATTTGCGTTGGCCCGGCTCGGACCTCGGGCGCGGTGTCGTCGCTTGCTTCTCAGCCGCTGCCTGCGTCTGCGTGCTGGCGATTTCGCGTTCTTCGATCGCGAGCTGCAGCTGGTCGGGATCGAGCCGCTCCGAATGCCGGCCGAACTGTGCTCGCTGGAACTGCCGGATGATCTGGCGCATCCGCTCGACGCGGCGGAGCAGTTCGTCGCGCTCGGCGATCAGCGCCAGCGCCGCCGCCCGCAGGCCCGGCATGTCTCCGGGAAGCGCGTCGGCCGTCGTCATCGCAGACCGGCGTCGACCCTATTGCGGCCTACCCCGCTCGCTCTGTTGCAGGCGCTCATCGGGTCGCCTGCGGCCGCGCGATCCGTGGTACGTGCACCCGCGACCAGTCGAGCCCCTCGACCAAGGCCGCCAGCTGCGCCGGCGACAGGCGCATCACCCCATTGGTGATTGGCGGCCACTTGAAGACGCCCTGTTCCAGCCGTTTCCATACCAGCACCAGTCCGCTGCCATCCCATACCAGAAGCTTGATCCGGTCGGCGCGACGGCTGCGGAACACCAGCACGGCACCGCCAAAGGGGTCCTGCCCCAGCGTCTCTTTAGCCAGCGCCGCCAGCGAATCGGCGCCCTTGCGGAAGTCGACCGGCCGCGTCGCGATCAGAACCCGGACGCCGGGCGGAACCGGGATCACCGCGCCGCCTTCACCGCCCGCAGCACCTCGCGCAGATGCCGCCAATCCACGCCCGGCGCGACGCGGATCACCGTGCCGGTGATTTCGATCTCGATGATGCCCGACGGTGTCGCCGCCAATGGCGCCGGTTCGCTCGCCGCGGCGATAACCGGCACGAACCCCTGCGCCCCTTCCGACGGCAGCGCCAACGTGCGGTCGCGAGCCAGCTGCCGCCAGGCATAAACCTGCTGCGGCCGCAGCCCATACCGCCGTGCCACCGCCGAGACGTTCGCTCCAACGGCAAACGTCTCAGCGATGATCCGCCCCTTCTCCTCGTTCGACCACGCGCGCCGTCCGCCAACGCCGGTGATCACCTCCAGCCGGCGGACGCCGACAATCTCCTTCGGTTCGAATGTAGGATCGAAATTACGCACAAATCGATCTCCCCAACCTGGGAGATCATCGCGCCTCGCGCAGCTCCTCAGAACGTGCGGTCATCACACCGCTTACGATCCACCAGATGTGGTCACCAGCGCAATGACATTGTTATAAGACCGCTTCATTTTCGGCCCATGAGAAGTTCTGAAATTTATTGATCCCCTCGATTCTTAAATTGCTGGCACGCTCCCGCCGATGTTGTACACTTGTCCGGCCCGTGGACTCCACGCACCTGCTTGCCCGCATATCCCAATATGACATGCGGCTGTCGGGCCGGGCGCGACTATCACGGCGGCAGAAGCTGCTCGCCGCCGC
>JAFAWI010000429.1 GCA_019241915.1 Alphaproteobacteria bacterium | reverse complement strand
GACGGGTCGTTACCGAAAGCGAGCGACGCCGGGTTGGGATCGAAGAAATTGCGCCGATAGTGCGTAAAAGACACTCCCACCGTCTCGTCGAAGTATCCGTCGAACAGCACCAGATGCGCGAAGGCGCGGGTAAATACCTCGTGGTTGATGCTGTTGCTGGCGGTTCCCTCCGGCCCGAGCGCATCGTCGCTCGTCGACTGAAGACGCGTGTCGACATAGCGGAAAACACCGCCAAGGTCGAAATCGTCGGTCAATTTGGCGCCCAGCTTGGTCGAGAATGTCTTGTTGTCGTCGTAGTCGGGGTTGAGCGAGCGCCCCGGCACCAGCAACCCCGGCGGCGTGACCTTGATGTCGCCGGTGTGGTAGCGGGCGACGTCAAAATCGTAGCTGAAGCGGTCGAGCGAGCCGCCGAGCCCGGCCGTCTGATTGAAGCTGCTGAAGGAGCCGCCCTCCAGCGATCCGCGGACGTGCGGCGGTCCGGAGCCCGCCTTGGTGGTGATGTCGATGACGCCGCCGATCGCGTCGGAGCCGTAGAGGCCGCCTTGCGGCCCGCGCAGCACTTCGACACGCGCGATGTCCGATGCGAGCATCTGCGAGAAGTCGAAGGTGTTGCCCCCGCTCGGGTCGCTGACATCGATGCCATCGACGTAGACTTTTGTGTGGTTCGCGTTGGCGCCGCGGATGAACACCGAAGTCGTGCCGCCGGGACTGCCGGTCTGCACCACGTTGAGGCCGGGCACGTCGTTGAGCACGTCCGGCAGCGTGCGTTCCTGTTTGGCCTGGATATCATCGCGGGTGATGACCGTGACGCTGCTGCCGATTTGCTTTTCGGGTGTCGGCACCAGTGTCGCGCTGACCACGACCGGCGGCAGTTCCGTGGGGTTGGAAGTCGTGTCGGCGCTCTGGATCGACTGCGCAATTTGGACGGTCAGCGGTTCATCGGCGCTCGCGGAGGTCGATATAAACAGGCAGCATAACACGGCAAAACAGCGGCTTCCCGCCGCAGCGAACACAGATCGGGGCACAACAGCCTCGCGGCAACGTGATCGTCACCGCGAACCAAAGCCCGAATGCCGATTAGCCTATCGGCGCCTTCCGGCCCCCGCTGGCGCACCCCGACCAACGTGTCCGCGCGTGACCACGGCCGATGGCAGGTCTCCTGGCTCGCGGGTCTCAGCCTTGCGCCGCCTTCCCAGCTTTCGCCAGTGGCTTTGTGGCGCTTGGCTCACCGCTTACAGTTGCGGGGGCAGCCGCAGCTTCGGGCCGAAACCCTCACTACGTTCCCTTTTTCATCCCCGAGGGGGAACCATCGCGGAGATTGTGAACACGACGACTATTCCGCGTCAACCGCCATCCGGCGGTGCGTGACGCGGACGCTTCCAACGGTTATTTCAGCTCCGCCGACATTCCCTTCATGCGCGCTTCGCGAGCGGCAATCGCCTCCTCGCGCTCGACCAGGAGACGGGCGCGCTCGACGATCGGCACGTCGATCATCTTGCCATCGACGGTGACCGCACCGACCCCCTCCGCGAGCGCCTTGTCGTAGGCGGCGACGACGCGGCGACCGTGTTCGACCTCGTCTCGGCTCGGGCGGAATTCCTCGTTGAGGATCGCGACCTGGCTCGGATGGATGACTGAGGCGCCAAAAAAGCCGAGCCGGCGCGAGCGGCGCACGGTCTCGCGAAAGCCGTCGAGGTCGCTAAACTCGGCGACGGTGCCGACAAAGCCGATCGGCATGATGCCGGCGGCGCGCGCCGCGAAGACCGTGGTCTGCTTGGGCATGAAGAGGCCTTCGGCGGTCGGCAGCATTCCCGCCGAGAGCGCGAAATCCTCGGCACCGAGGTTGAGTGCTACCAGCCGCTCCGACGCCTTGGCGATCTCGGCAATGCGGAAAAAGGCCGAGCAGGTCTCGACCATCGCCAGCATCTTGGTGGTGCCGACCGCCATGCCGCGCTCGGCCTCGATCTCGTCGATCATTTCCGCGACGAGCTCGACATGCTGCGCGCTTTCGGCCTTG
>JAFAWI010000281.1 GCA_019241915.1 Alphaproteobacteria bacterium | reverse complement strand
GGTCGCCGGCGAATGCATCGAGATGATGTCCGACTTGGCAAGCAGCTCGGGTAGGCTGACCGGCTCGACCCCCCGCTCGGTCATCACCATTTCCTCGATAAAGGGATCGAAGGCGCAGATATGCAGCCCGAACGGCTTTGCCCGTTCGGCGACCGCGCGCGCCACATGCCCAAACGCGACGAGACCCAAGGTCAGCCCGCGCAGCCGCGGGATTTTCAGCAGCGCCGGCCGGCCCTCGGCCCAGCGTCCCTCGCGCACCATGCGGTCCTGTTCTACCAGACGGCCGTGCGTCGCCAGGATCAGCCGCATCGCGTGGTCGGCAACCTCCTCGATAAAGGTATCGGGACAATTGGTTACCGGGATGCCCTTGGCGGTGGCCGCCTCGACATCGACCGTGTCGACCCCGACCGACCCGAGCGAGATGATTTTGCAGCGCTGCAAGCCGTCGATCATCTTCTTGGTGATCGGCCGCCCCTTGGCGTAAAGCGCGTCGCAGTCCTTGGCCGCGGCAACAAATTCGTCTTCGGAGCCAGGCGGAATTTCGTAAATCTCGGCGTCGATCGGCGTCAACGCCTCCATCTCATAGCCGTAGCCGCCGCCGGCGACGGTAAAGCTGGCGCCCGCCGGCGTCGCAATCCTGAATTTGGCCAAGGGTCCCTCCCCAAAACGGTGTGAAATCGGTGCCCGGATCAGAGCCGCCCCGGGCGTGGATTGTCAATCGCATGGCCCTTCCGACCCTTGCTGTTGCCGGCTGCTGTTGCCGGCGATTCGCGGGTTTTCGCCTCCAGCGCACTTTTGATCCTGTCGTGTCAACCGCCAATAAGCGCGCGGATGCAGTAGCTTAGCGTAACGCCCCCACAATTAGTTGAGCGGGGAGATGGCCGGAGGCATCGTTCTATTGCCGTCGACCCGGCAGCGAGGCGAGGGGTTCGATGACCGCCTTGGGGGAGGCCGTCATCTCCGGTAGCGCCTTTGGGGGAAGGCCCACCACCCCCGCCTCGCACGGTCGCTTCCGCCAGAAACGCTGCGTTGCAAAGCGCCTTAGGCGATCAACGACCGTGCACCAGTGCGTATGTTCACCACAGAGGCACGGAGAAGCTTATCTCCTCGGTGTCTCTGTACCTCTGTGGTGAACATTTAGCGGCTCCGCCGCCTGATCGGGTCGTGTAGGCTCTGCCCTCCAGGAGGGCATATGGCCGATTTGATCATCACCGGCGGGCGGATCGTCGATCCAAAAAATGGCCGCGACGAGATCGCCGATATTGCTTTTGCCGGCGGCAAGGTCGCCGAAATCGGCCGCGGCCTGCCGCCGGGCGGGGCCGAGATCGTCGATGCCGCCGGCAAGCTCGTGGTGCCCGGTCTGATCGATCTGCACACCCATGTCTACTGGGGCGGCACATCGCTGGGGGTCGATGCAGCCGCGGTGGCGCGCAGCGGCGGGACCGCCACCTTTGTCGATGCGGGGAGCGCCGGGCCCGGCAACTTTGCCGGCTTCCGCCGCCACGTGATCGAGCCGTCGCCGGTCCGCATCCTGCCGATCCTCAACGTCTCGCATGCCGGCATTTTTGCCTTCTCGGCCAGCGTCATGGTCGGCGAGTGTGCCGATCTGCGCCTGCTCGACCCGCGCGATTGCGTCCGCGCGATCGAGGCCCACCGCGACCTGATCGTCGGCGTCAAGGTGCGGGTCGGCCGCACCGCCGGCGGCAATTCGGGGATCGCGCCGCTCGACATGGCGCTCGAGGTGGCCGAGGCGGTCGGGTTGCCGGTGATGGCGCATCTCGACCATCCGCCGCCGTCGCGGCTCGCTGTGCTGTCGCGGCTGCGGCGCGGCGACATTCTCACCCATTGCTTCCGGCCATTTCCCAACGCGCCGGTCGCGCCCGATGGCCGCGTCCGCGAGGAGGTCGCCGCGGCGCGCGAGCGCGGCGTGGTGTTCGATATCGGCCACGGCGGCGGGTCGTTCGGCTTCGGCACCGCCGAGGCGATGCTCGAAGCGGGCTTTTTGCCCGATGTCATCAGCAGCGATGTTCATGCGCTGAGCATCAACGGCCCGGCCTTTGATCAGATCACGACGATGTCGAAGCTGCTTTCGCTCGGCATGGAGTTGACCGCGGTGATCCGCGCCGGCACCTGTGCCGCGGCGGCCGCGGTGGGACGCGCCGATCTCGGCCATCTCGCCCCGGGGGCAGTCGGCGACGCCAGCATTCTCGACCTCGCCGAGGGCACATTCGACTACCGCGATGTGCTCGGCGAAACGCGGCAAGGCCGCCTGCGTTTGAGCGCAAGCGGCCTTGTTGTCGGCGGCAAGAGGTTTCGCTGACGTGCAAGGCGCCGCGACGAGGGAGATTACTTTGCCGCCCGCAACGCGTCGGTGTCGCGATAGATCTGCAGCCGGGTGACGCGCAATCCAGGCACGCCATAGCGGTCGATCGAACGCTGCCAGGCGAGGAATTCCTCGACCGATAGATTGTAGCGCCGGCAGGCTTCCTGCAGGCTCAGCGCGCCGCTGCGCACGGCAGCCACGACGACGGCCTTGCGCCGCACGACCCAGCGTTTGGTGTTGGGGGAGGGGAGGTCGACAGCCGCGGCGGGGGGGTACGCCATGACATCGACTGGATCGATATTTGCCATATGGAAACGTCGGGGTTGCCGTTAGTGCGCAGAAATTATCGGGCACAACTTAATGAAGTGCTAAATGGGTCCTTCAATACTGGAGCATAATTAGATCGACTGCGAAACAAAACTTGGTAAAAATTGTAGATAGCTGTTAATTATTCCGATTAATTAGTTACTCTGCAATGAGGTCGAGCGCGGTAACAAGTCCCGGCAAGTCCGATGCCGGTCGGCTGAGGTAGAGCGCCGGCGCCGCCATCGCGCCCGCGTTTTTTTGGCGCTGCGAAATCAATAGGCCGCATGAGATTCCGCATGCCCGCATGTGATTCTGACGGTTGATCGGCAGTGGCGCGATTCATATACTCCGCCGCCGTCGTCAACCGGAGGTTCGGGGAGCGGAATGCGTCCGATTTTGCCGACAGATTATCGTCCTTCCGAAGATGAAGAGTTTATGGGGCCGTTACAGGTAGAGTATTTCCGGCAAAAACTGTTGCGTTGGCGCGCGGAACTTCTCGCCGATTCGTCGGAGACCCTGCGGCATTTGCAGGAAGAGAGCCTTCTGAAGCCGGATTTGACCGACCGAGCCTCGCTCGAAACCGAGCGTGCCATTGAGTTGCGCACCCGCGACCGCGAACGCAAGCTGATTTCGAAGATCGACGCGGCGTTGTCGCGCCTCGATGCCGGCACCTACGGTTACTGCGAGGAAACCGACGAGCCGATCGGCATCCGCCGGCTCGAAGCCCGGCCGATCGCCACGCTGTCGATCGAGGCGCAGGAGCGGCACGAGCGCATGGAGCGCATCCATCGCGACGACTGAGGCAGCGCCGGCCGGTTACGGTAAATTTTCGTTAACCTTCCGTTAGCGCTACCGCTGCGACAATGCGGTAGAATTCGGCGTGCCCCTTGGGGGCGTGTCGCCACCTTTGGGGCTGCGGAGATGGTCGCCTATACCGAAGCTGCGCGTCGGCTGAGGCACTGGGGGGCGGAGCGCGGCCGGCCGACATGGGTGGGCGTTCTGGCGCAGGTCGCGGTCATCCTTGCGGCGATCGGCATCGGCATCGGCATCCTCTACGCGGCCGAAATCATCTCGGGGGTGCGCATCGTCGCGCTGGTCATCGGGATCGTGGCGCTCGGTGCGCTGGTCGGGGTCGCGGCGATTGCCGCGTTGTGGGTGCATGGCGGCCTCGAAGGCCGGGTCGATATCCTCAGCCAGGCGCTTGAGGCCTCGCCCGACGCGCAGTTGATCGTCGCGCCCGACGGCCGTCTGGCTTACGCCAACACGGCCTTTATCGCGCTGTTCGCGCCGGCGGGCGGGGCGCCGCTCGACCGTCTCGCCGCCGCCGTCGACGACCTCGAAGCCGGGATCGACTTTCAGCGGCTGCGCAGCCAGGCGATGGCCGGGGCGCGCGCGATTGCCGCGGTGCCGCTGAAGGACGCGCGCGGAGCCGCGGCCGGCTGGTTCAACGTCGCGGTCAATCCGATTCCTGGCCGCCCGGGCTACAGCTTCTGGCACATCCAGGACATCACCGCCCGCCACGAGATGGAGCGGGTGATCCGCGACGAGCGCAACCGTCTGGTCGATTTTCTCCACGAGGCGCCGATCGGCTTTTATTCGGTCGACGGAGATGGCCGTTTTCTGTTCGCCAACCCGACTTTGGCCGGCTGGCTCGGTGCGACTCCGGCTGAGCTGACCGGCGGCAATCTGCGGCTCGCCGATTTTCTCGCGGCGCCGCCGTCGGAAGGCGGCGTCCCTTCGGACCCGTTCGGCGGCCGCGCCGGCGACGCGCAGCGCGGCGAAGTCGTGCTCAAGAGCCGCGACGGCCGCATTGTCCATGCCTGGATTGGCCAGAGCGTGGTCGGCGAAGGCGACGACTTGCGCACGCATTCGATCGTGCGCGACCTGACCCCGGAGCGCGAATGGGAAGCCGCGCTGCGCTTGTCGCGCGAGCGTTTTCAGCGCTTTTTTGCCAACGCGCCGGTCGGCATCGCGCTTATCGACCGGTACGGCCGGTTGGAGGAAGCCAACCGGGCGCTGGCCGAGCTGTTCGGCGCCGCCAATGGCGCGCTCAACGGGCAGCCGCTGATCGGTTTTGTGCATGAGGACGACCGGCGCGAGCTCGCGGCCAAACTCGCCGGCGCGGCCGAAGGGGTGCCGCCCGGCCCGATCGAAATCCGCATCAAAGGTCCACGCGACAAGACCTGCGTCGTGTTTCTCGGCCGGCTCGATGGCGTCGAGGGCGGCGATGGCAGCCTGATGCTGCATTTCATCGATGTCACCGAGCAGAAGAACCTCGAGCTGCAGTTCGCGCAGTCGCAAAAGATGCAGGCGGTGGGTCAGCTCGCTGGCGGTGTCGCGCACGATTTCAACAACCTGCTGACCGCAATGATCGGCTTCTGCGACCTGCTGCTGATGCGCTTCAAGCCGGGCGACCCGTCTTTCGCCGACATCATGCAGATCAAGCAGAACGCCAACCGCGCCGCCAACCTGGTGCGCCAATTGCTGGCATTCTCGCGGCAGCAGACGCTGCAGCCCCGCATCCTCGACATCACTGACGTGCTGGTCGAGCTGTCGCACCTGCTGCGCCGGCTGATCGGCGAGAACATCGAGTTGAAGGTGGTGCACGGCCGCGACCTCGGTCTCGCCAAGGTCGACCAGGGCCAGCTCGAGCAGGTCATCATCAATCTCGCTGTCAACGCGCGCGACGCGATGCCCGGCGGCGGCACGCTGACCATCCGCACGGCCAACCACACCCAGGCCGGCCCGATGCGGCGCGGCGCGGAGACCATGCCGGTCGGCAGCTATGTCTTGATCGAGGTGGCCGACACCGGCATGGGCATCCCGAAGGAAAACCTGGAGCGCATCTTCGAACCGTTCTTCTCGACCAAGGAGATCGGCTCCGGTACCGGACTCGGCCTATCGACCGTCTACGGCATCGTCAAGCAGACCGGCGGCTTCATCTTTGTCGACAGCGCGCGCGGCAAGGGCGCCACGTTCCAGATCTATCTGCCGCGCCACCAGCAATCCGATCTCGCCGCCGCGGCGCGCGCCGATACCGGTGAGCCGGCTCCGGTCACGGACCTCACCGGCATCGGCACGGTAATGCTCGTCGAGGACGAGGATCCGGTGCGCATCTTCGGCGCCCGCGCGCTGCGGAACAAAGGCTATACCGTACTCGAGGCGCGCAGCGGCGAGGCGGCGTTGGAGCTGATCGGCAGCACCGCGGAGAAAATCGACCTGCTGATCACCGACGTGGTGATGCCCAAGATGGATGGGCCGGGCCTCGTTCGCGAGGTGCGGGAGACGCATCCCGAGATGAAGGTCATCTTCATCTCGGGGTACACCGAGGATTCGTTCCGCCAGCGCCTCGACAGCGACAGCAACATCCACTTCCTCCCCAAGCCGTTCAGCCTCAAGCAGCTCGCCAGCAAGGTGAAGGAAGTGATCGGCGGCGAGGCCGCCTGACAACGATGGCCGGTCGCTA
>JAFAWI010000701.1 GCA_019241915.1 Alphaproteobacteria bacterium | reverse complement strand
GGCGCGGCCGGCGCGCGCGGGGCCGCGCCCGGGCGGCTACGAGCAGACGCCGCTCGTCGCCTCCTCGCAGGAGCAGGGCACGGTCAAGTGGTACAACGCGACCAAGGGGTTCGGCTTTATCGTGCGCGACGGCGGCGGCAAGGACGTGTTCGTCCATGCCTCGGCCTTGCAGCGCGCCGGCCTCAGCAACCTGGCCGAGGGCCAGCGCGTCGTCGTCGACATCGCCGAGGGCCGCAAAGGACCCGAAGCCGTCGGCATCGCCCTCGCCTGAGCCGCCCATCGCCGGCGCAGGCCCGCCCTATCCGAGCGCCGGGCGTCCGCGCCTCTGTCCGCCTCTTTATCTCTGTTTGGCGTGACGCGACCCCATGGGAACGGCACTGGCTTGGCGCCAGCATCGTCGGTCGCCGGTCTGAGCACCTCGTCCGACAGCTTTTGCGGCGGCGCTTACTTTTTAGCAAGGTCTCGGCAGGAATAGTACGCCGTCCCGAAGGAGGCCCAGGTGCCAGACATCATGGAGCGCGTCATCACCGCAGCGACGCTGCGCACCGCGATCCGGAACAAGATTCGCGCCGGCGTCAGCGGCCGCAGCATCTCGATCCTGATCAACCGGCATGCGCCCGCCGACGCGCATTCCGAGCGCGAGGACGCCAGCGGCGTGCAGCGTTTGGCAGTCGAGGTCATTCCGCACGGCCAGCGCGCTGCCTTTCTCGAAGCGCTGGATCACCTCAGCGACGACGCGCCGGCGGTTAAGCCGGCTGTGGCCCGGCTCGCCGGTTAATCACGCTGCCGGGGCGGCTCCGCCGCAACATCATCCCCAACATTCGGCGCGCAGGCGCTCGCGCAAATCAAAAAGCCGTCCCTGCATCCGGTCGCGCTCCCAGGGCGGCGCGTAAGGGATGCGGTCGCGCAGCTCGTGCATCCGTTCGCGCAGACGCTCGCAATGTTCGCGGCGCTGCCAGTCCGGCGGCCCGCCGGGCCCGTAGCCCTGCGCGCTGGCCACCGAACCGAGGCCGACCAGCGCCAAACCCGCCGCAAGCCAAAAGCCACCGCGCCGCATCTGCATTTCCCTCCCAGCCTGGCATGCCCTTAACGGCCGCCAGCCAGCGCTATTCCCGCCACAGCGCCGCGCGAAAGACTGCGCCATAAGACCGCATTCCTGCGGGCCTGCGGCGGTTCTCAGCCAGGATAGCTGGAAGGCGCGCAGCGGACCGGCGCCGTCCGCCGGCATCATCACCAGCGCTCCTCGCTGCGGCCCGGCGCAGCGATCTTGCGCGGGCGGATGGTCCTCACCCGGCTCGCGTTGCTGCCACCCTCTCCCGCAAGCGGGAGAGGGCATGACAGACGCGATTACTCTGCCGCTGCGGGTTGCGGCACCGGGATCTGATCGACCAGCTCGGCATCCCACGGCCCGGGGAAACGGCCGCGGCCGGTCACTTCGCGCGAGAACACGTGGTAGTCGGCCGGCCATTCGGCGCGCGGCATCTCGTAGAACACTTCGACCCCGTTGCCGTCGGGATCGCGCAGGTAGATGCCGAGCGAGATGCCGTGATCGGCGATGCGCTCGATCGGCTGCCCCTTCTCTTTGATCCGGTGATAGAATTCCTTAAGGTCGTCGAGGCTTTCGAGCCGCCATGCCATGTGGTTGAGGCCGACCTGCCGCTTCTGCTGCAGCGGCGCGTCGTCGCCCAATTGCATCAGTGCCACCTCGTGCGACTGCTCCTCGTCGGCCGACATGAAGGCGGCCCAGCCCGGCCGGTACTCGTACGTGTGCAGCCCCAGCAGATCCTCATACCATTGCTTCGAACGCTCGGCGTTGCGCACATACAGGTTGACGTGCTGAAGGTACATCGGTCGCTTGGCCATGTGTCGCTCCCGGTAGGATGGGTCGAGCGCAGCGAAACCCATCAATCGCGTGGCGGATGACCGGTGGGTTTCGCTGCTCGACCCACCCTACGATTCTACGGCAATACTATCACGCGTCGCCGCTCTTCCCCAGAAAGTCGAGCACGCGTTCCATCACCGGCCCTTTCGGGTAGACCGCGGCCATCGCCCGCGCCCGGGTCAACGGGTCGCTGGCGAAAAACCGTTCGTAGAGCTCCTGGCGGCTGCCGAACGCGCTACCGGCGACGTCCCAGGCAAGCCGGAACAATTTTACCCGCTCGGCGGCCGACATCTTGTCGGTCGCCAAGTATTGCTCGATCTGCGGCCGCAGCGGCCCGGCGAAATCCTTCTCGCTCGGGGTCAGCAAAAAGCTCGACGACCCCAACAGCTGAAGGATTTCGACCATCCGCGGGTAGCAGGTCATCATCAGGTTGCGCGTCGATTCCGACGGCAGGATCGCCGGCGCCATCACCCCCCAACGGTCGAGTTCGGCGTCCGCCTCGGCGGCGCGCAGGCACGAGCGCATCAGCTCGGTATAGAGCATCAGTTCGCCGATCCGCTCCTCGGTGTGCGGCAGGTGCCCGTTGCCCAATGCCTCGCTCATCAGCAGCGCGATGCCGAGCACGAACTCGCATTTGGCGAGGTTCTTTGCCGCGCCCTGGTGCGCCGAATGCGCGGTCGAATGGGTGACGTGCGGCACCGCGTTGAGCCGGTCGACATCGTAGAGCAGGAACACCCGCTCCCACGGCACCAGCACGTTGTCGAAAAAGACGATGCAATCCATCTCCTCAAAGCGCGAGGCGAGCGGCGCATCGAAATGCGAGCGGCCGAGGTCGAACGTGTCGCGGCAGAGGAATTTGAGCCCCGGCGTGCCGCAATCAATCGAAAAGCTCATCGCGAACGGCGAGTGGTCGTCCGAATGGCGCGCCAGGCGCGGCGAATAGACTGCGATCTCGTCCGACAGCGGCCCCAAGGTCGCGAGGATGCGCGCGCCGTGCACCACCACCCCGGCCGAGGTTTCCTTTTTGACCTCGAGCGCGGTGCCTTCCTGCAGGTTGAACATGCCCGAGACGTTGCGGCTGCGCTGCAGGTTGATCAGCGCATGCGTCAGGCAGACGTCGTTTTCGCGCAGATGCTCGACATAGCGGCGCATGTTGTCGCCGAACTCGGGCCGCTTCTCGCCGAAGAAGTCAGCCGCGGCGCCCCACGCCGCGAAGGTCACGTTCATGAAATCGGGCGAGCGGCCCATCATGCCGTTGGTGGTGCGCGCCCAGTTGAGCATCATCTGGGTGCGCGCCTCCAACTCGTCGCGCGTCTTCGGGTTCGCGAACGAGCGCCCGACCGGCTCGCCGCTGGTCGGCGACTTGCAGGTCATTACCTTTTTGAGCTTCGGGTCGTGCTGCAGATCGTAAAGCGAGGCGATCGCCTTGACCCCGCCGGCGAGGCCCGGATGCGTGGTCACGTCCCGCACCCGCTCGCCGCCGAGCCACACCTCGCGCTCCTGCGCCCGCAAGCCTTCGATATATTGCCGCCCGGTGCGTGCCGGCATGCTCCGCCTCCCCACGTTTCAGGCGATGCTAGTGCAGATTGCCGCTGGATGGCACGCTATTGCAGCTAAGAGGCCGCGCCTTTGGCAAAGGCCTCGAGCAGCTGGCTCCAGGGCGGGTTTTCGCCGACGAAGGTGAAGGTGCCGCGCTCGGCCATCTCGCGCGCCGCGCCGATAAACGCGTTGAGCGCGAAGCGCGAGCCGCTGCCACCGATGCTGATGCGCTTGACCCCGGCCTCGGCGAGCTGGTCGAGCGTCAGCGACGGGTCGGCATGGGTCATCACCACATTGATCGGCTTGCCGACCGAGGCGACCACGGTGCGGATCTGGTCGAGCGTCTTGAGCCCGGGCGCGTAGAGCACATCGGCGCCGGCCTGTTCGAAGGCCTGCAGCCGGCGGATCGTCGCATCGAGATCGCTGCTGCCGTGGATCAGCTGCTCGGCGCGCGCGGTCAGCACAAACGGCACCGGCAGCTTCTTGGCCGACTCGGCCGCGGCGTGGACGCGTTCGACGGCGAGGTTGAAGCCGTAGATCGGGTTGGCGCGGTCGCCGGTGAAATCCTCGATCGAGCCGCCGGCGAGCCCCGCCTCGCTGGCGCGCGGGATCAGTCTTGCGGCATCGTCCGGCTCGTCGGCGCCGCAGTTTTCAAGATCGCCATTGGTCGGCAGATCGGTCGCGGCGGCGATTGTGCGCGCGTTCTCGATGATCTCGTCGGCGCTGACATAACCGCGGCCGTGAATGTTGGCGAGGCCGAGGCTCGTCGTCGCCAGCGCCTTGAAGCCGAACGAGGCGAGGAGGCGCGCGGTGCCGGCATCCCAAGGGTTGGGGATGATGAACGTACCGGGCTCGTCGTGCAGTGCCCGGAATGCGGCCGCTTTCTCGGCCAGTGTGCGCATCGTCCCTCTCCCTGGCCTCGCCGGCCCGCCCTGCTACTATCGCGCTGCGACCATCGCCAGGGAAGGGAGCGCACATGCCCCATCAATTCATCCTCGCCGAGCGGAACGACGCGGTCGGGCTGATCACGCTCAACCGTCCGGAAAAGCTCAACGCGCTGTCATACGATCTGATGCGCGAGGTCGACGAGGCGCTGACCGAATGGGAGGCCGACGACGCGATCAGGGCCGTCATCTTTACCGGCGCCGGCGACCGCGCCTTCTCGGCCGGCGCCGACATCCACGAGATGGCCGACCTGTCGGCCGACGAGCTGGCGGCGCGCCAGACGCGGCGCGGCGAGATCTCCTGGCACATCGCCAACTACACAAAGCCGACGATCGGGGCGATCAACGGCCTCGCCTATGGCGGCGCGGCGCTGTTGTCGTCGTCGCTCGACATCCGCATCGGCTGCGACAAGACGCAGTTCCGTTTTCTCGCCGCGAGCTACGGCCGGGTCAATTCGAGCTGGTCGCTGCCGCTCCTGGTCGGCTGGCCCAAGGCCAAGGAGCTGCTGTTCACCGGCCGCGTCGTCGCCGCCGAGGAAGCCGAGAAGATCGGCCTGCTCAACGCCGTGGTGCCGGCCGCCAAACTCGTCGAGAGCGCGATCGAGATGGCGCAGACGATCGCCAAGAACGACCCGCGCATGGTGCAGGGGCTGAAGCGCCTGCTGCACGAAGGCGCCGGGATGTCGCTGCACGAGCGCTACGAATTCGAGGATGAGGCGCGCGCGACGTGGCTGCTCGCCGGGCACCCGCGCGATGGCTTCAAGGATTTCCTCGCGCGAAAGGGCAGGCGCATCTAGCTTGGAACCGCGCCTTGTTTGGCGCGCCTGCCCCAGGCCGGCCTTCCACACCTGCGAAGCGATTATCCGGGTCATCCGGTCAGCGCGCGGCGCTGGCCGCCGCGGCGCCGCCGGCGCGGGGGTCCGCCGCGACTGCCCGATGATGCTCGACGACAAGGCCGGCGGCCCGCCGCAACTGCGCCTCGCTGTGCCCGGCTGTCACAAAAAACCGCAGCCGCGCCGCGCGCTCCGGTACGGCAGGAGGGAGAATCGGCGAAACGTTGATACCGTCGCCAAACAGCGCGGCCGCGAGCCGCGCCGCGCCGATCGAGCTGCCCGTGACGGCGGGAACAATCCCCGCGCCGATCGACCGGCCGGTATCGATACCGCCGTCGCGCAGCAAGCCCAGAAACAGCTGGGCATTGCGCCGCAGCCGTGCGACCCGCTCGGGCTCCGCCTCGAGGATGCGCAACGCCGCAAGCGCCGCCGCCGCCGCCGCGGGCGCGATGCCGACCGAGAAGACAAAGCCCGGCACGCGGCGTTTCAGGTACGCGATCAGCCGGTTGCTGCCGGCGATGTAGCCGCCGCACGAGACCAGGCTTTTGCTCAGCGTCCCCATCCACAAATCGACGTCCCCGGGTGCGATCGCGGCAAGCTCAGCCGAGCCGCGGCCGCGGCCGCCGAGAACCCCCAGCGCATGCGCGTCGTCCACCAGCAGCCAGGCGCGATGCCGGCGTGCCACCGCGACAAACGCCGCGAGGTCGGGGACGTCGCCGTCCATGCTGTAATGGCCTTCGATCGCGATCAGCGCGCGGCGCGGCCGCGCCGCGCACAGCGCCCGGTCGGCGGCCTCGGGGTCGTTGTGCGCGAACGGCAGCCGCCGCGCGCCCGAGAGCCGCGCGCCCTCGACAATGCTGTTGTGCGCCAACGTGTCATGCGCGATCGCGTCGCCGGCGGCGAACAGCGAGCCGATGACCGAGACATTGGTGGCATGGCCGCTCACCAGAGCGACCGCATCCTCGGTGCCGTGCCAGCGCGCCAGCGCCGTCTCCAGCTCGCGATGCAATGCCCGCTCGCCCGACACGGCGCGGCTCGCCGATACGGTCGTGCCGCAGCGGTCGATCGCGTTTTTGGCCGCTTCGACGATCCGCGGATCGCCGTTGAGCGCGAGGTAGTCGTATGACGAGAAGTTGAGGTAGCGGCGGCCGTCGATCGTCGTTTCGGCGCCGGCAATGCCGTGCTGCGGGCGAAAGAACGGGTCGGCGATGCCGAGCGCCGCCGCGGCCTCGGCGAGCATGGCGATTTCGGTTGCGCCCTCGAGCTCCTCCGGTAGCGGCCGTCCCATGTCGGTCGTCGGCCGCGGCGGCAGATTGCCCAGCCGCGCCAGCAACCGGGCCTTGGCCTCGCCCGCCATCCCGAACAGATCGTCCGGCGCCGCCACCGCTATTCCTCGGCCGCCAGATCGACGCCGCCCAACGCGAACGGATCGAGCGGCGGCTCGTGCCGAGCCGCCAGTTCGGCGGCGGCGGCATCGGGCGCCGGCTTCGCCAGAAGCTGCGCAAGCCTGGCGGCCAGCGCGGCGATGCTCGCATCGTCGCTGAGGCTGAGGAGCGGCAGGTCGAGGCGCAGCCGCTGCTCGGCCGCCAAGCGCAGTTCAAGAGTCATCAACGAGTCCATGCCGAGCTGCACCAGCGGCCGCTGCCGGTCCAGGGCCGGCCCGTCCAGTCGCAGGATGCGGGCAACTTCCTCGGCGATGACGCTCTCGATCGCCGCGGTCCGCGCCGGCGCATCGAGATCCTCGAAGCCGGGGTGCGCCGGCCGGTCAACCGCACCGGACCCGCCCGCGGTTCGCAGATCGTTGAAAAACGCTGCGGCAAGGCTGGGCAACGCGGGCAGCGGCGCGCCCCATTGAAGCTCCGCCAGCGCAACGGCAGCCTGCCCGCTCGCCGCGATCGCGGGCATCGCTGCGAGCGCCGCCGCGGCCGGCACGGCGTGGACGCCGAGGCGGCGCGCCAACGCCTCGCGTACGGCCGGCCGGTCGGCAAGGCTTCCCGCATCGGCGATCGGGCCCCAGGCGATCGCCAGCGCCGGCCGCCCGGCGCTGCGGCGCTGTCGCGCCAGCGCTTCCAGCGCGTGGTTCGCGGCGGCATAAGCGCCCTGTCCAGGCGCGCCGACCAGCGCGGTCGCCGACGAAAACAGCCAGAACAGGTCGAGCGGGTCGTCGCGCGTCAGGCGGTCGAGCAATATCGCGCCGCCGAGCTTCGCCGCGAGCGCGGTCGCCGCGGCGGCGGGGCTGAGGTCTGCGGCCATGCCGTCGCCGGCCGCATTCGCCGCATGGACGACGCCGCGGATTGTCCGGCCGCTGCTGCGCAGGTCGCCGAGCAGCCGCGACAGCGCGGCCCGGTCGCTGACATCGGCGGCATGGATACTGGCGGTGGCACCGAGCGCC
>JAFAWI010000150.1 GCA_019241915.1 Alphaproteobacteria bacterium | reverse complement strand
ACGCTCGATCGACGCCCTATGGCAGCGCATCGGCAACATTCTCGACCTGTTCAAACCGGCCGAATGCGCCAACTTCTTCGCCAACTCAGGCTATGCTCGAACCTGACCGGATTCTGCTCTAGTTCAGCCGGCGGGCCAATTCGCCAGAATCGTCTCGGTCTCCGCAATCTCGATCTGCTCCGAGAAACGCTGACGGTAGAGCGTTAGGAGCGCGTCGTGTGTGCTGTCGGCGGAACTGCAAACGGCGTCCTCGGCGATGACCACGCGGTAGCCGAAGTCGATCGCGCCCAGGACCGCGGCCAGGACGCAGACGTCGGTCTCGGCCCCGCTCACCACGAGCGCGTCCGCACCACGCTGGCGCAGATGGTCGAGCAACGGCGGCTCGACAAACGGCGAATAGACGTGCTTGTCGATAACCGCAGCCGGCGGCGCATATCGTGCCAGCGACGGCACCAGATCGAGCAGAACGGCGTCGAGCCGTTCGCGGGTCATGGCGCGCCAGCGCCGATAATAACGCTGCCAGCTGCCGGGCATGTCGTCGGGACGGGGCGGCGGGATAAAACGGGTAAAAACGGTGCGCTCGGCGTGGCACGCAGCGATCTCCTCAACCACCGGCAACACCCGCGCGAGCCACGGCGTGTGCCACGGCGTCGCTTCGGCGAATATCCGCTGCATGTCGATGCACAGGTGGACCGAGCGCGCGGTCAGCGGTCCGTATGTGAGACCCTCGCCCCCGGCGGCGGTCGCCATGGCCAGCCGGTCAGCTCGCCTTTTTGCGCTTGGACTGGCCGGACTCCTTCATCGCGATCGCGACCGCCTGCTTGCGGCTTTTGACTTTGCGACCCGACCCGCTTTTCAGCGTCCCCTTCTTATGCTCGTGCATCACCTTGTGAACCTTGCTCTTTTGCGACGCAGTAGCCATCGCCCGCTCCTTTCGATGCTGGAGCGCAAACGGCCGCGTTGGGAGCCGGGTTCCGGCGGCCCTAGGCCGCCGGCTCGGGCTGGCGGACGAGGCTGGCCACCAGCTGGGCCAGCTGCTCCTGGCGATAAGGTTTGGCGAGCCGCGGCAGGCCCGACGTGGCATCGCCGGTCAGGTCGGTGTAACCGCTGATCAGCGCCACCGGCAGCGCCGGCCACTCGCGTCGCACCTGCATCGCCAGGTCCGTACCGCTCGTTCCGGGCATCGCGTGGTCGGTGATGACGATGTCGACCGCATCGCCGTTGCGCAGCAGGTCGAGCGCGCGCTGCGCCGAATCCGCCTCTACGATGGTGTGCCCCAAATCCTCCAGCATCGCCGAGGTGCTCGCCGCAACAATCGGGTCGTCTTCCACGAGCAGAACGCGCCACGGCCCGTCCCGCGGCGGCTGTTTGCCGTTGACCGGACGCGGCTCGTTGGGGCTCGCCTGGGCGACCGGCAGGCGCAGCTCGACCCGCGTCCCGCCGGCCTTCTCGCTGATGATGCGCATGGCGCCGTTCGACTGCGCCACCAGGCCATCGACCATCGACAATCCGAGCCCCGTTCCTTGGCCGGGGCTCTTTGTGGTGAAGAACGGCTCGGTCGCACGTTTCGCCGTCGCCTCATCCATTCCGATCCCCGTGTCGCCGACCGAGATGCACACATATTCGCCGCCGCGCAGGCCCGGCACATCGCCCTCGCCGAGACACTCGCCGCGCGCGGCGATGGTCAATTCGCCGCCGCCCGGCATCGCATCGCGTGCATTGAGCGCCAGGTTGAGGATCGCCAATTCGAGCTGGTTGGGATCGACCATCGTGGCCGGAGCATCCGCTTCGAGAGCGGTAGCAATCCGCACTGCCGGCCCCAGCGTCCGGCTCAGCATCTCGACCATATTGTCGACGAGCTTGGGGATGTGGACCGGCTCGGGGCGCAGCTCCTGGCGGCGAGCAAAAGCCAGCATGCGGCTGGTCAACGTCGCGCCGCGCTCGGCGCCCCGGATCGCACCGTCGACGAGGCGCAGCTGGCGCGGATCGCTGACCGCGTGTTTGCGCAAAATTTCCAGATTGCCGATGATTGCCGTGAGGAGGTTGTTGAAGTCGTGGGCGACGCCGCCGGTGAGTTTGCCGAGGCTTTCGACTTTCTGCATCTCGTGGACTTGCGCCAGCGCCGCCTCGCGCTCGCGCGTGCGCTCCTCGACGCGGCGCTCGAGATCGGCGTTGGCGCGCTCCAGTTCGGCGGTGCGCTCGGCCACCCGCAGCTCCAGCTCGGCGTTCAGCGTTTCCAGCTGCTTGGTCTTGCGGTAGAGCTCGGCAAACACGCGGACCTTGGCGCGCAGCAGGTCCGGGACCACCGGTACCGGGACATAGTCGACCGCACCTGCGGCGTAGCCGCGCAGCAGGTCGATATCGGCGACCTGCACCGCCGAGACGAAGATCAAGGCGGTAGCCTGGAAGCGCGGGTGCTGGCGGATCATGGCCGCCAGTTCGAACCCGTCGAGGTCCGGCATGCATACATCGATCAGCACGACGGCGACCTCGTTGCGCAGCAGAAGCTCCAGCGCCTGATTGGCCGAACCGGCCTTGAGCAGGTTCTCGCCGAGCTCGGCGAGGATCGTCTCGTACGTCAACAGCTTGGCCGCCTGATCATCGACCAGCAGGATGTTGACCTTGTCGTCGCCCCCCATTTTGCGGCCCCCCGGCTAGCGGTGCAGCCACATGCGCAGCGCCGAGAGCAGCTGCTCGGTATTGACCGGCTTCGCCAGGTAGTCCGATGCGCCGGCTTCGAGGCATTTCTCCCGGTCGCCCTTCATTGCCTTGGCGGTGAGGGCAATGATCGGCAGGCGATGGAAGGCGGGGTCGGCCCGGATAGCCTCCATTGTCTCGTAGCCATCCATTTCCGGCATCATGATGTCCATCAGCACGATCGCCAGCTCCGGCGTCGATTTGACGACGTCAATTGCCTCGCTGCCGGTGGTCGCGGTGAGGACGCGCATGCCGCGGCGCTCGAGCACGCTGGAGAGCGCGAAGATGTTGCGCGCATCGTCGTCGACCAGCAGCACAGCGCGGCCCACCAGCGCCTCGTCCGAGCTGTGCAGCCGCTCGATCATACGCTGCTTGTCCTCGGGCAGGCGATCGACCACCCGGTGCAGAAACAGCGCGGTCTCATCGAGCAGCCGCTCGGGCGATTCCACCCCCTTGACCACGACGCTGCGCGCCATGGTATGCAGCTGGGCGTCCTCCTCGGGCGACAATTCGCGCCCGGTAAAGACCACGACCGGAAGATCGGCGAGCGTGGCGTCCTCGCGGATGCGGTCGAGCAGTTCGAACCCCGACATGTCGGGCAGCCGCAGGTCGAGCACGACGCAATCGGCGCCCCGCTCGCGGATTTCGGTAAGGGCCTCGTTGCCGGTGCCGACCGTGGCGAGATCGATGTCGTCGTGACCCAAAAGCTCGGCGATGCTGCGTTGCTCGATCGGGTTGTCCTCGACGACCAGGAGACGTTTGCGCCGCGGCTTGACATACTCGGTAATCCGCCGCAGCGCGGAGCCGAGATCGCCCGCCGAACTGGGCTTGTTGACAAACGAGAACGCACCGCGCGCGAGCCCGTGCTGACGATCTTCGTCGAGGGTGACGATCTGCACCGGAATATGCCGCGTCAGCGGATCCTGCTTCAGCTGGCTCAGCACGCTCCAGCCCAGCATGTCGGGCAGGAACACGTCGAGTGAGACCGCCGTCGGCTGATATTCGCGCGCCAAGGTCAGCGCGTCGGTGCCGCTCATCGCCACCAGGACCTTGAGACCTTCGTCATGCGCAAGATCGGCGATGATTCGGGCGTAGTGCGGATCGTCCTCGACGATCAGCAGGATGGTGTCGCCCGGCTCGAGCGCCGCCCGATCGTCCTGGATCTGGGTCACCGCCGGCTCGCTCGGCCGCACCGCGACGAGCGCCGGCGGCGCGACCGGGCTGGGGCGGCTGACGGCGGTCGTGCCGATGTAGCGCAGCGGCAGGTAGAGCGTGAAGGTCGCCCCCTCGCCCGGCGTGCTGCGCAGCTGGATTTCGCCACCGAGCAGGTTTGACAGCTCGCGGCTGATTGCGAGCCCGAGACCCGTACCGCCGTATTTGCGGTTGGTGCTGGCGTCGGCCTGCTGGAACGCTTCGAAGATGATGCGCTGCTTCTCGGGCAGGATGCCGATACCGGTGTCCGATACTTCGAAGGCGACAACATCGCCGTGGCTGAGCGCGCCGTGCTCCGGCGTCCAGCCGCTTTGAGCCTTGAAGATGTTGAGCTTGACGCTGCCTTGCTCGGTGAACTTGAAGGCGTTGGACAGCAGGTTTTTCAGTACCTGCTGCAGCCGCTTCGAATCCGTGGTGATGCTGCGCCCGAGGATCGGGTCGAGCGTCACGTCGAACGACAGCTTCCGGCTCTCCGCTTCGTGGCGGAAAGGCCGCGCCACCATGTCCACGAGGTTGTTGAAGAAAATCTCCTCGACATCGACCGACACCGTGCCGGATTCGATCTTTGACAGGTCGAGAATGTCACTGATCAGGTTGAGTAGGTCGGTGCCGGCGCTGTGGATCGTACGCGCGAATTCGACCTGCTTTGCGGTCAGGTTGCCGTCGGGGTTATCGCCGAGCTGCTGGCCGAGAATCAGGATGCTGTTCAGCGGGGTGCGCAGCTCGTGCGACATATTGGCGAGAAATTCAGACTTGTATTTCGAGGTCAGTGCCAGCTCGGTGGCCTTCTCCTCGAGCGCGCCGCGCGCCTGCTCGATCTCCTGGTTTTTGCGTTCGACCTCGACGTTGCGTTCAGCAAGCTGCTGCGCCTTTTGTTCGAGCTGCTCATTGGTCTGCTGCAGCTCGCGCTGCTGGGTTTGCAATTCGCCCGCGAGCTGCTGCGACTGGGTCAGCAGCCCCTCTGTCTGCATGGTCGCCTCGATGCTGTTCAGCACGATGCCGATACCGGCGGTCAGCTGCTCGAGGAATGAGATCTGCAGATCGGTGAAGCTGACGACCGAAGCCAATTCGATGACCGCCTTGACCTGGCCTTCGAACAGCACCGGCAGCACGATCAGGTTGCGCGGGGGTACTTCGAAGATCCCCGAACGAATTGGCACGACATTGTCCGGCAGCTGGGTGATCAGCATCCGCCGCGCATCCGCCGCGCACTGCCCGACCAGCCCCTGCCCGCGGGCCAGATGCTCCGGCCCGCCGGTATCGGCATCGGCGTAGGCGGAGAGCCGCCGCAAGCCGCCCTCGGCTTCGACCAGGTAGATCGCCCCGTTCTGCGCTTCGACCAGCGGCGCCAGCTCGCTGAGCAGCATGCGGCCCACTTTGGCGAGGTCGCGCTGGCCCTGCAGCATATTGGTGAACCGTGCGAGGTTGGTCTTGAGCCAATCCTGCTCGGTGTTGCGGTCGGTGGTGAGCCGCAGATTGTCGATCATCGTGTTGATGTTGTCTTTGAGCTCGGCCACTTCGCCGCGCGCATCGACCTGGATCGACCGGGTCAAGTCGCCTTTGGTGACCGCGGTGGCGACCTCGGCGATGGCGCGGACCTGGGTCGTCAAGTTCGCCGCCAGCAGGTTGACGTTGCCGGTCAAATCCTTCCAGGTGCCGGCCGCGCCCGGCACATTGGCCTGGCCGCCGAGACGGCCCTCGACACCGACCTCGCGCGCCACGGTCGTCACCTGATCGGCGAAAGTGGCGAGCGTGTCGGTCATATTGTTGATGGTTTCGGCGAGCGCGGCGACCTCGCCCATCGATTTGACCGTGAGGTTCTGCTTCAAGTCGCCGTTGGCGACTGCGGTCACCACCTTGACGATGCCCCGCACCTGTTCGGTCAGGTTAGCCGCCATGACATTGACCGTGTCGGTCAAGTCCTTCCAGGTGCCGGCGACGCCCGGGACAGTGGCCTGGCCGCCGAGCTTGCCTTCGGTGCCGACCTCGCGTGCGACGCGGGTCACCTCCGAGGCGAACCCGTTGAGCTGATCGACCATCGTGTTGATCGTGTTCTTCAGCTCGAGGATTTCGCCCTTGACGTCGACCGTGATCTTGCGGCTGAGGTCGCCGCGCGCGACCGCCGTCGTGACCTCCGCGATATTTCGG
>JAFAWI010000691.1 GCA_019241915.1 Alphaproteobacteria bacterium | reverse complement strand
TCGGCGAACACGACCGCGACGGCGTCGATGCCGAACAACGCCGCGGTCGACAGCTCCTGCACATTGTACATAAAGCCGCCGTCACCCGAGACCGAAACCACCGGCACGTCGGGGCGCGCCACCTTGGCCCCGAGCGCGGTCGCATAGGAATAGCCGAGCGTCCCCTGATAGCCGCTGTGGATATAGGTGCGCGGCCGGTAGACCGGAAATGCGACGCGCCCGACATAGCCCACCTGGGTCAGGTCTTCGACATAGATGCCATCGTCGGGCAGCACGTCGCGGATCGCTGCCAGATACGCGCATTGCGGGCCGAGCCGGTCGGCGATCGTTGCCGCCGTTTTGGCTTTCAGGCCCTCAAGTTCGTTCTGGCGCGAGGTGCGCGGCGGGCTGCAGTCGAGCGCCGCGACCAGCGCCGCCGCGGCGGCGCTGGCGTCGGCGACGATGCCGATTGCCGGCCGCACGATCCGCGCGATCTCGACCGCATCGAGGTCGACGCGGATCAGCTTGAGGTTGGCGTCGGTGCCCCAGCGCGTCAGCGGCTGGTTTAGCCGCGTGCCGATGGCGAGCACGACATCGGCGCTCTTCCACAATTCGTGGCCGGCGAGCAGATTTTGCGCCAGGTAGTGGCGGTCGCTGACAACGCCCTTGCCGCCGGTATACGTGACGACGGGCGCCTGCAGCCGTTCGGCGAGCGCCAGGATCTCGGCGCCGGCGTCCATTGCACCGCTGCCGACATAGATCAGCGGCGCTTTCGCCTCGCCCAGCGCCTTGGCGGCGGCCGCGGTCAGATCGGGATCGGGCTCCGGCGGTGCCGCGGGCGGCTCCCGCGACGGCAGGCTGACCGCATATTCGCGGGCCATCACGTCGAGCGGCATTTCGAGCGCGACCGGGCGCGGCCGGCCTTCGGCCAATTGGCGGAATGCCGCGTTGACCAGCCGGCCGGTCTCGCTCGGGTGGTTGATCCGCGCAGCCCATTTGGTGAGGCCCTGGAGGATCGCCGCCTGGTCGGGGATCTCGTGCAACAGGCCGAAGCCGCGGCCGATCAGGTCGGATGGAATCTGGCCGCTGACGCACAGCACCGGCGTGTTGGTGGCATAGGCGGTCGCGAGCGCCGCGGTCGTGTTGAGCAGGCCGGGCCCCGGCACCACCGCGAACGCGCCGGGCCGGCCGCTGGCGCGGGCATAGCCGAGCGCCATATAGGCCGCGCCCTGCTCGTGCCGTGTGTGGATTACCCGGATCGCGTCGCCGGCGTCGTAGAGCGCGACGAACAGCGCGTCGTTCTGGACGCCGGGCAGGGCGAACAGCGTATCGATCCCGTGCCGGCGCAGCATCTCGACCAGCGCACCGCCACCCGTCATCCGCGCCATCGCCTCCTCCCCGCTCATTCGTGGTCCTCGGCGAGCCGGTCCATCCATGCGAGCAGCACACCGGTCACGACAAAGGCCACCAGGATCCCGATCCGCCACATAAGGTCGGTCTTGTTGGTCGTATCGATCTCGACAAAATCCTCGAGCAGATCGACCGCGGCGATCGCCACCAACGAGACCACAACCTTGAGCTTCAGACCGCTGAAATCGACCTTGCCCATGAACTCCGACCATTCGGCGTGCTCGACGCCCTGGGCGACGCTGCCGAGCGAGCCGATCCCGGCACTGATCATGATCAGCACCAAATTGGCGATCAGCACCAGATCGATCAGCTTCAAGACCGAAAGGATGACGCCCTCGACGTTGAGCGTCGGAACGCCGACGACGGTCCGCGCCAATTCCTCAAAAAACGCGACGCCCACCACGACCAGCGCGGCAATCAGGCCCAGGTAGAGCGGCGCCATCAACCAGCGGCTGGCGGTCAAGAGGCCGGCGATGCGTGATTCGAGCCGCTTCATTTCGCGTCGGGCCGCTTCATGCGCTGCGCTTATCGGCGGGTGTCGCGGATGTCAACCGACGGCATTGGCCGGCGCCAATGGGGCGGCGGCAGCCGGTATGGCGGCGGAGGAACAGAGCAGCGTTGCCCAGCCGGCGCTTGTCTCGCGCCCGGCGCTGCCGATATTTTGCGCAAACGACTTCCGGGGAATAGGACGCGAATGAAGACGGGCGCGGTTGCCCCGACTGGCGCCGGCGAGACGGCACGCGACAATCGCGGCGGCCGCGGTCGGGAGATGCGGGCGATCGCAGTCGTGTCGGCGGCGCATTTTGTCCAACACTTCCAAAGCCTGGTGATGCCGCCGCTGTTTCCGTTTCTCAAGACGCAGCTCGGCATCGGCTTTGTCGAACTCGGCTTCGCGCTGACCGTTTCCAGCGTGGTTGCGGTTGCTGCCCAGCTGCCGATCGGCTTCCTGGTCGATCGCGCGGGCTCGCGGCTGATGATGCTGCTGGGGCTCGCGGTGAGCGCGGTGGCGCTGATCGGGTTCGGAATGCATCCGACCTACCAGGCGCTGCTCGTGACAATGGCTTTACTGGGCGCCTCGGGGGCCGTCTTTCATCCCGCCGATTATGCGATCCTCTCGGCGCAGATCGCCCCGGCGCGCGTTGGCCGGGCCTTTTCCATTCATACCTTTTCGGGATTTCTCGGCAATGCGGTAGCACCGGTCGTCATGCTCACGATTGCCGCCAGCCTCGGTCTCAAGGCGGCGCTGATCGCCGCCGGCGCGATTGCGCTGCTGGCCTCGGTTCCGCTGCTGGCGATCCGCGGCATCGACAATCGCCAGCCGGCGATCCTCGGTGCGGGAGCAACGCCGCCGCGGCTCGGCCTCGCCGCGGTGCTGACCCCGAACATCGTCTTCCTGACCGGGTTCTTTGCGCTGCTCAGCCTGTCGGGCAGCGGCATCAGCAATTTCTCTGTGGTGGCGCTGGGCAGTGCCTTCGACACGCCGCTCGCCACCGCCAGCCTCGCGCTCACGGTCTACCTGGCGATGCAGGCGCTGGGTGTGCTGGCCGGCGGCTTTATCGCGGACAAGACCAAGCGGCACGCCGATGTCGCGTCGCTCGGCTATGCGGTCAATGCCGGCATCGTGTTGGCGATCGGTACGATGGGTCTCGGCGCGGCGCCGCTGATTGCGGCAATGGGGGCCGCGGGGTTGCTGGGCGGTCTCATCATGCCGTCGCGCGACATGCTGGTGCGCGCCGCGGCGCCGCCGGGGGCAATGGGCCGCACCTTCGGCATCGTCACCAGCGGGTTCAGCATCGGCGGCATGATCGGTCCGCTGATGTTTGGCCTCTTTATGGATCACGGCGCACCGCGGTGGGTATTCGGCGCCAGCGTGGTGGTCATGATCGTCGTTGCAGTCGTTGCGCTGATCGGCGACCGGTACTCGGCGCGCGGCCGAACCTTGGCCGCTGCCGAGTAGGGCTACGCCGGTCGGGTCAGCGCCGACAGGCTCTCGCGCTGCCGACCTGCCGGATCGAAATTGGTCGGGTCGAGCCAGCGCTCGAACGCGTCCTTGAGGGCCGGCCATTCGCCATCGGTGATCGAGAACCACGCGGTATCGCGGTTGCGGCCCTTGACCACATCAGCCTGGCGAAAGATGCCCTCAAAACGAAAGCCGTAGCGCACCGCGGCAGCGCGCGACGGCGCATTCAATGAATTGCATTTCCATTCGTAGCGCCGGTACCCGAGTTCGTCGAAAACACGCCGCATCATCAGAAACATTGCCTCGGTTCCCGCCGGGGTCCGCTGCAGCTTCGGGGCGTAGGTGATCGCGCCGACCTCGATGCTGCCGGCGGTAAGGTTGATGTTGAGATAGCTGGCGGTGCCGCTTGCCTTGCCACTGGCGCCATCGACGACGGCATAAGTCACCCGGTTGTCGGAGGCCGCGGCGGTTTCGGCGGCGGCGCGGTAGGCCTCGAACGTCGGATATGGGCCGGACGGCAGATAGGTCCACATCCGCCCGTCGCGGTCCTCGCTGTAGGCGGCGTAGAGGTCGCGCGCATGACGCTCCGCGTCGAGTGGTTCGGTGCGGCAGAAGCGGCCTTGAATGGGCGTCCTCGGCGGCCGCGTCGCGCCGCTCCACCCAGCGACCGGAAAGCCGATCGGCTGGCCGAGCGAATTGGCATGCGATGGCGCCGCGTTATCCATAGCGCCGTTCCTCGCCCGCCAGCGTCAGCAGCACCTGGTCCAATGCCGCGCCCTCGGCGAAATGCCCGGCCTCGGCGGCAAGCGTGCCGCGCGGCGCCACCTTCTCGTCGGGCAACGGTGCGCCCACCCGCATCGCGATCGGCAACGTGCCGGCCCAACAATCGGCCGCATGGTCCTCTTCGAGGTCGAGCGGGCCGCCGCTCCTGATCTTGGCCGACGCCTCCTCGATGGTCATGCCCATAAGGGTCGTCGCCTTCAGCTCCGGCGGCGCAATGCGCCGCATGATGCCGGTGCGGCCGGGATAGATGCGTTCGATGAAGGCATTGAAGCCAGCTTCCTTTTCCGCCGGGTCGGTGACGATCGCGGCGGTGCCGAACGCCATCACCGCGCGGTAGTTCAGCGAATGGCGGAACGCGCAGCGCGCAAGGATCAGCCCGTCGATATGGCTGACCGTGAGACAGACCGGAATGCCCTCTGCCTGCTGACGCAGCATGCGGCTGGCCGACGAGCCGTGCCAGTAAAGCCGTTCGCCCTCGCGCCAGAACAGGGTCGGCGTCACATACGGCTTGCCGTCGATGGCGTAGCCGATATGGCACATCAGCGCCGCGTCGAGGATGGCGTGCACGGTGGCGCGATCGTAATGCGCCCGCTCCGGGTGGCGGCGCACGCGGCTGCGCGGGGTCGGTGCGTAGGGCGGCAGTGCAATCGTGTCTGGCATGGGCGGCGCTCCAATGGCGCCGCACCCTAGGCCCGCAAGCGGTCCGCCCGAAGGTCCGCTTTCGACAAAGTGAAAAGACCAGTCGGCCGGTGCAGCACGTCCGTCATGATATCGACCGCGCGCGTCGTCGCTGCCTCATTATGACCGGTGTAGCCGAGCACCAGACCCGGACGCCGCGGCGTTTCGAGCGTCAGCGCCGACAGCGGCAGCGCGGCGACGCCAGCCTCCGCCAGTGCCATCGCGGCCGCGCTGTCGGACCAGCCGGGCGGCAGCCATGCGGTCAGGTACATGCCGCTGTCTACCGGCCGAATCTCGAGAACGCCGTCGAGCTTTCGGCGGACGCGCTCGACCAGAAACCGCTCCCGCTCGGCATAGCGCGCGCGCATCCGCTTCAGGTGGCGGGCGAAGTGACCGTCGAGCATAAATTCGAGCATGATCGCCTGGATCAGCGCCGAGCTCTGGCGGTCGGCGAGATGACGCGCCGCCGCGAACGGGACGACCAGATCCGGGGGCAGCACCGCATAGCCGAGACGCAGCGACGGGAACAGCAGCTTGCTGAAGGTTCCGAGATAGATGACCCGGCCGGCGCGGTCGAGACCTTGCAGCGACGGCAGCATCCGGCCCGGCGCCTGGAATTCGCTTTCGTAATCGTCCTCGACCAGCCAGACGTCGTCGCGTGCCGCCCAATCGAGCAGCGCCGCGCGCCGCGCCAGCGGCATCGCCATGCCGAGCGGGTATTGCCGCGACGGCGTGACATACACAAGGCGCGGCACGTCCGCTACGCCGCGGAGGCCGGCCGCCAGGTCGAGCCCATCGTCATCGACCGGCACCGGCACGATCCGCGCCTCTGCGGCGCGCAGAATATCGACCGCGGCGTGATAGCAGGGGTCCTCGACCCAGGTCGTGCTGCCGGGATCGAGCAGCACCTGAGCCGTCAGCGACAGTCCTTGCTGCGTGCCCGACGTGAGGACGATCTGTTCGGGCCGGCAGCGAACCCCGCGCGCCACCGCCAGGTAATCGGCCACCGCGCCCCGCAAGCCGGGATCGCCTTGCGGGTCGCCGTAGTTCCATTCGATCCGCGAACGACCCGACAGCACGCGTCCCGCGAGCCTTTTCCAGGTCGCGACAAAGCGCGGGTCGATTTCGGCGTAGCCCATCTGAAACGGCCGCGGCGAGCCGCGCGCCTCCGGCACATAGCCGCGCAAACGCTCCGCCCGCCGCGACAGCGGCCGCGGCGCCGCCGTCGCCTCGGGCGGGCGCAACGGGCCCCGCTCGGCGAGACTTGCGGCAGCGAGATAGCCCGAGCCCGGCTTGCCGGCGATATAGCCCTCGGCCGCCAGCTGCTCGTAGACGCCGACCACGGTGCTGCGCGCCAGCCCGAGCTCGCGCGCCAAGGCACGTGTCGAGGGCAGGCGAGCGCCGGCGTCAATCTGTCTCTCGCTCAACGCCGTGCGCAGCGCGGCGGCGAGCTGCCGCGACAGCGGCGCGCCGGCGCCCCGTTCGAGCCGTGTCGTCCACAGCGTGGCGGGCAGCGCGGTGCGCGGGCGTGAGGTCTGCATCGGCATAGAGGAGTATATATCCGCCGTCGCGGCTTGACCGCGAGCGCTGCAATTGGCTTCAACTGACGGCCGAAGCGTCCCGCCGTCTGCCGGCGGCGCATGGCGAGGTAGTTCGATGGGCCAGGGGCAGGTGCTCGGGAGCGTTCCGGTCGGCGACCGCACGCGCGGCGTCATCGGCATGGCCGACGAGCCGGCGCGCTGAGATGCAGCGATCCGCGATTGCTGCTTGCGTTGCCGCTGCCGGTCTTATCGCCGGGTGCGATACCGCACACACGCTGGGCGGCAAGATCAATCCCGATACGCTCAGCCTCGCCGACCGCTGCGCCGACATCATGCAGCGCGCGATGCCGTTCGCCGATATC